>JAEZGD010000240.1 GCA_023417165.1 Planctomycetota bacterium | reverse complement strand
CGGTTGGGGCCGCCTGACAGGCAAGATTCGTCGTGGTCAGCCGTTGCCAGAGCAAAGCCGCCTGCAAAGCCAGGTTAATTTGGAGGTGGGGCCGCCCATCCCGAACGAACATGTCTATAACATTGTGGACGCCATCGACGCGATCGCGCAAGAGACCGGCAAGACGGTGCCGCAGATCGCGCTCAATTGGCTCGTGCAACGGCCCACGGTCGCCACGGTGATTATCGGCGCTCGCAACGAGACACAATTGCGTCAAAACCTGGAGACTGTGGCGTGGAACCTCACGCCAGAACAAGTCGCCCGATTGGATGCCGCCAGTAACGTCACGCTTGCGTATCCGTACTGGCATCAGCGGAAATTCCTCGAACGCAATCCGGCGCCGGTTTAGGCACCAGGTAAATGCTGGTTACGGAACGCTTTCCTGCGGAGAAACAATCATTCTGATGCTACGTCTATCGCTGTTGACCGCCCTGCTGGTTGCGGCTTCGTGGGTGGGAGTTGGGGCGCTAGCTGCGCCGCCGAGCAAGCTGGAGGTCTTTGCCAAGCTCTCACCCGAGCGCGATTGGCCGTGGTGGCGCGGCCCCATGCGCAACGGCCTTGCGGCCGACAACGCCACGCCGCCAACCCAGTGGGATAGCGAAACGAACGTCGTGTGGAAGACGCCTGTGCCGGGGCGCGGGCATGCGTCGCCAGTGGTGGTAGGCGATCGCATCTTTCTCGCGACGGCCGATGAAAAGGCCAAGGTCCAATCAGTCGTGGCCTTCGATCGCGCGACCGGCAAGCAACTTTGGCAAACGGAAGTCAGCCAAGGCGGTTTCGTCGAACGCACGCATCCGAAAAACACCGAAGCCACCAGCACGATCGCCAGCGATGGCGAGCGCGTAATCGCGACGTTTTGTCATCACAAGACAATCGAGGCAGTTGCGCTGGACCTCGAGGGAAAAGAGCTATGGCGCACGACGGTCGGTCCGTTCGATCCTCAGAAGTATCAGTTTGGCTACGCACCCTCGCCGCTGATTTATAAGAACACCGTGATCATCGCGCTGGAGTGGGATCGCGACAGCTTTCTGTATGCGCTCGATCTTGCGACCGGCAAAGAAACGTGGCGCGCGCCGCGGCCTGATAACGTCAGCTATTCGTCTCCAGTCGTCGCGCATGTCGCGGGGCGAGATCAACTGTTGATCAGCGGCGCGAACCTGGTCGCCAGCTATGATCCCAACAATGGTAAGCCGTTGTGGTCGGTCGAAGGAACCACGGACGCTACGTGCAGCACCATGGTATGGGAAGGCGATTTGGTGTTTGGCACCGGCGGCTATCCCGGTTCCGAAACGCTCGCGGTCCGCGCCGATGGCAGCGGCGAAGTAGTGTGGCGTAACCGGCAGCGGTGCTACGAACAATCGATGCTCGTACACGATGGTTATCTATACTCCTTTACGGATAGTGGCGTCGCCTATTGCTGGCGCACGAGCGATGGCGAGCAGCAATGGACGCAACGCTTGAAGGGGCCGGTCAGCGCTTCGCCAGTGTTTGCCAACGGCAACATCTATCAGGCGAACGAAGCGGGGCTGATGTACGTATTCAAAGCCACGCCCGAACGTTTTGAACTGGTGGCCGAAAATCAGCTTGGCACCGAAGCCTTCGCCAGCCCCGTGTTGCTCGGCAAGCACGTCTTTCTGCGCGTGGCGCAGCAAGAGAAAGACCAACGCCAGGAATACTTGTACTGCCTCGGCGAATGAACGCCAATTTCGCCAATGCAGCATAAAAAAGCCCTCGTCGTGGATGCGACGAGGGCTTTGCTTTTTAGCATTGCGAACAAGCGTTGCGATTCGCTCACGGAGCGAGCAGCAATCGCCCCGGCGCTTTCAGGAAACTCATTACATCGTTGAGGAACCGGGCGGCGGTCGCACCATCGACGATGCGATGATCGTATGACAGGCTCACCGGTAGCATCAGACGGACTTCGATCTTGTCGTCGTTGGTGACGATCGGCATCTTGCGAGCGCGGCCCACCAGCAGGATAGCGACTTCGGGATAGTTAATCATCGGCGTGCTATAAGCACCGCCAATCGCACCGAGGTTGCTGATGGTGAACGTGCTGCCACGCAGGTCGTCGACGCCGAAGTTGCTGTCACGCACGCGTTCGGCCAGCGTCGCGATGCCGCGGGCGACATCGGGAATCGAAAGCTGATCGGCGTTGCGCAGCGAAGGGACCACCAGACCGCGATCGCTGTCGACCGCGATGCCGATGTTGACATATTCCTTGTAGACGACCTGCTCTTGCTCCATATCGATCGAAGCGTTGATCGCGGGATGGTGCTTGAGCGCCATCGCACACGCTTTGACGATGAAGGGCAGGGTGGTCAGCTTGATGCCCGCCTTGGCGTAGTCGTCTTTCGATGTCTGACGAATGCGCTCCAATTCCGTGATGTCAACGTCGTCGAAGTTGGTGACGCGCGGGCAAGTCGACCACGACTCGTGCATCTTGCGCGCGATCGTCTTGCGAATCTTCGACATCTTTTCGACGCGAACCGGACCCCAGGCATCGCTTTCGCCGCTGCCCGACTTGGCTGCGGGAGCACCGCCGGCGGGACGCGGAGCGTGGCTGGCTTGGCGCACGGCGTTTAGCACGTCGTCGCGCGTGATACGACCGCCGACACCGGTGCCGGTGACGTGACGCAGATCGACGCCGACTTCGCGAGCAAAGCGACGGACGGCAGGACCGGCGGCGACGCCAGCGTCATCGACTTCAACGTCTTCGGCCACCGCGGACGGAGTTGGCTGAGGCGCAGGCTTGGCAGGTGCAGGTGTTGGCTTGGAAGCTTCCGCCGCAGGCGCGGGCTTTGCCGGAGCTGGCTTCTCAGCCGGAGGCGCTGGCTTGGGCGCTTCGGCCGCAGGCTTTTCTGCCTTCGGCGGAGCAGCCGCGGGAGCTGGCTTGGCGGGCGCTGCCGCAGCGGCGCCGGCGCCTTCACTGACTTCCAGCGTCACGATCACGCCGCCGATGTCGACCGTTTGGCCCGACTTGACGTGAATCTTCGTGATCTTGCCGGCATGGGTCGAAGGGACTTCGACCGACGCCTTGTCGGTTTCGACCTCGACGATGCCTTGGTCTTTCTTGACGGTGTCGCCCTCTTTAACGAGCACCTCCAGGATATCGCCAGACTTGATGCCGTCGCCGAGGTTGGGAAGTTTGACGTCGATGTTGGGCATGGTGTGTGGGGCAAGCTTTTCACTTGCCAGACTTGCGGCAGTACGGGTATCCAGATGTGTGCAGAGGGTCTGGCAAGCGCGTGGCTTGCCGCCTCATGCTTACGCGAAATACGGATCGATCTTTTCGGGATTCACATCCAGATCCTTAATCGCCTTGGCGACATCGGAGGTGGGAATCTGTCCGGTCTTCGCCAGGCGATACAGCGTGGCGATGGTGATCGACTGGGCGTCGACCTCAAAATGGCGACGCAGCGCATCTCGCGATTCGCTACGGCCCATGCCGTCGGTTCCCAGGACGTAATAGTCGCCGGGGACCCAACGCGTGATTTGCTCGGGCAGAGCGCGGACATAGTCCGACGCAGCGACGAACACGCCGCTTTCTCCGCGAAGCTGTTCTTCGACATAGGTGGTGCGCGGCGTCTGGTCGGGATGCAGCATGTTCCAGCGCTCGGCTGCGTGGGCATCGCGACGCAATTGCGTGTAGCTGGTCACGCTCCAGACATTGCTGCCAATGCCGTACTTTTCGGCCAGCAGCTTTTGCGCGCCGAGCACGCTGTTCATGATCGCGCCACTGCCGAACAGGTTGACCTTGTACTTGCCAGCGCCTGCGACCGTGTTGTACTTGTACATGCCGCGCACGATGCCGTCTTCGACACCTTCGGGCATGGCCGGCTGTTGGTAATCTTCGTTACCTGCCATCAGGTAGTACATGACGGTTTCGCCGTCCTGATACATGCGCTTCAGGCCGTCCATGACGATCACGGCGGTTTCGTAGTTGAACGCCGGATCGAAAGCACGCACCGTGGGGAACGCGATGGCGTTCAGCAGGCTGTGGCCATCCTGGTGCTGCAAGCCTTCGCCATTGAGGGTCGTTCGCCCGGCGGTGCCGCCGACGAGGAAACCCTTGCAACGGCTATCGGCCGCGGCCCAGATCAAATCGCCGATGCGCTGGAAGCCGAACATCGAGTAATAGATGTAGAACGGAATCATCGGAATGCCGTGATTCGCGTACGACGTGCCGGCAGCAATGAACGACGACATCGCGCCGGCTTCGTTGATGCCTTCTTCCAGAATTTGGCCGTCGCTGGCTTCTTTGTAGTACAGGAAGTTGTCGCTATCGACCGGCTCGTACAACTGGCCCATGTGGGCATAGATGCCGATCTCGCGGAACATGCCTTCCATACCAAAGGTGCGCGACTCGTCCGGCACGATCGGCACCACGTGCTTGCCAATCTGCTTGTCTTTGACCAGGCGGCGGAGCAACTGCACAAAGCCCATCGTGGTCGAGCCGTCTTTGCCGGCGTCGCGGGCGACGAAGCTGCGATAGTCCTCGAACGTGGGCACTTCCAGCTTCGGATGCTCGACGGGGCGCGAAGGCACATAACCGCCGAGCTTCTCGCGACGCTCGCGCAGGTAGCGCATTTCGAGGCTGTCTTCCGGCGGCTTATAGAACGGCGCTTTGGCGACGTCTTCGTCGCTGATCGGAATCCCGAAGCGGCTGCGGAATTCCAGCATTTCTTTCTGGTTGAGCTTCTTCTGGTTGTGAGCAATCATGCGCCCTTCGCCAGCTTCGCCCAGGCCATAGCCCTTGATGGTCTTGGCCAGGATGACCGTCGGGCGGCCCTTGGTTTCGACAGCGGCCTTGTAGGCGGCATAGACCTTCTCGGGATCGTGACCGCCGCGGCGCAGTTTCTCGAGCTTTTCGTCCGAGTAGTTTGCGACCAGTTCCAGCAGTTCTGGATACTTGCCGAAGAAGTGCTCGCGAATGTACGAGCCTGGCATGCCGGTGTATTTCTGATACTGACCGTCGACAACCTCGCCCATGCGTTTGGCGAGCAGGCCGGTTTTGTCTTTTTCCAGCAGCGCGTCCCAGTCTTCGCCCCAGACGACCTTGATGACGTTCCAGCCGGCACCGCGGAACAGGGCTTCCAGCTCTTGAATGATGTTGCCATTGCCGCGCACCGGACCATCGAGCCGCTGCAAGTTGCAGTTGATGACGAAGATCAGGTTATCGAGGTGCTCGCGAGCGCCCAGCGTGATCGCGCCGAGGGTTTCGGGCTCATCGCACTCGCCGTCGCCGAGGAACGCCCAGACTTTGCGATTCTTGCGTTCCAGCAGGCCGCGATCGCACAGGTATTCCAAGAACCGCGCCTGATAGATGGCCATGATGGGACCGAGGCCCATCGAGACCGTGGGGAATTCCCAGAAATGGGGCATCAACCACGGATGCGGATAGCTCGACAGACCGCCGCCAGGCTGCAGTTCGCGGCGGAAGTTCACCAGGTTCTCTTCCGACAGCCGTCCTTCCATGAAAGCGCGGCTATACATGCCAGGCGAGGCGTGACCTTGATAGAAGACCAGGTCTTGGTCGTAACCGCTTTCGCCGCGGCCGTGGAAGAAGTGGTTGAAACCGACTTCGTACAGCGTGGCGCTGCTGGCGAACGTGCTGATGTGACCGCCGATACCAGCCACGGGGCCGTTATTGGCACGCGTCACCATCGCCATGGCGTTCCAGCGAATGATGCTCTTGATGCGGCGTTCTAGCTCGCGATTGCCAGGATAAGCCGGCTGGCGCTCAGGCGCAATCGTATTGATGTACGGGGTGTTGAGCGGCATCGGCACGTCAACGCCGCGAATGGTCGCACGGCGCTCGAGCTCGCTCAATAAGTACTTCACCCGCTCAGCACCTTTGCTGGCGAGCACATATTCCAACGATTCGAGCCATTCGTTGGTCTCGGCCGGATCACTGTCCTGCACCTGATTTACGAAGGGGTCGATCGGGGTTTCTTCGGAATCGCGAACAGTGGACGCGTCAGCCATCAAATTCCGGCCTCTCGAGTAGCTGGTATTTCTGGGCCTTGAATCTTCAAGGGCAGAGAATCAGGCTTTGCCAACAATCAATTTAGACTAGGAAATATACACCGTTACTGCCGTTTGCGGCAGGGTGGCCACCGACCGTTCGTGGCGGGCGACCGAAATGGTTCGGAAGTGGGGTGTCAGGCCGTGCGTGGGCCGTTGGCCGCCACCATCTGCAAAATTCGTTCTGCCACCTCGCCGGGTGGTTCGTCCGCCCGCATTTCCACAAATCGACACTCGCTCAGGCTGCGAAACCAAGTCTCTTGCCGCCGGGCGAATTGGTGCGTGCGGATCTTGATTTGGCTGCCAAGCTCCTCGAGGCTGCTTGTTTGCCCTCGCAAAAAGTCGATGGCTTCTCGGTACCCCACCGCCTGGGCGGCGGTGCGGCCCAATTCTCCATACTTTTCCAGCAACGCCCGGGTTTCGTCGAGCAAGCCGCTGGCGAGCATCTGATCGACCCGCGCGTCGATGCGCCGATGCAGCGTTTCCCGCGGCCAGTGCAGCACAAAGACCTTGCATTGCGTGGCGAGCCGGCCTTCGTCGAACTGCGTTTGCCAGTGACTAAGCGGGCGGCCTGTGAGCTTGGCCACTTCCAACGCTCGAATCATACGGCGAGTGTCGTTGGGATGCAGCTTCGAAGCCGAAAGCGGATCGACCTGCCACAACCGCTCTTGCAATTTGTGGGCCCCCACTTGAGCGGCTTCCGCCTCGATCGACTGGCGAAATTCCCAGTCCGCAGGCGGGCCTTGAAAGATCCCGCGTAAGAGCGACTTCAAATACAGCGGCGTTCCACCCACAAAGATGGGCGGTTGTTGGGTTTGCCGCAAATCTGCCACGACCGCGTGCGCCGCATCGACAAACTGCGCAATACTGAATTCTTCCGTCGGATCGACCAGGTCGAGCAAATGGTGCGGGATCTGCTGGCGATCGGCCGCGCTGGCCTTGGCAGTGCCAATGTCCATTCCGCGATACACGGCCATCGAATCAAGCGACAGAATTTCGCCCCCCAAGCGGCGCGCAAGTTCAAGTCCCACTTGGGATTTGCCACTGGCGGTCGGGCCCGTCAGGTACCACGCGTCGGGAATCGGCGGCGTGACCGCGGGCGATTGGTAAGCGGACGATTCGGACATGTTGAGATGACACAATCGAGGGCGAAACACAGCGCGACGGG
>JAEZGD010000344.1 GCA_023417165.1 Planctomycetota bacterium | reverse complement strand
GTTTGACGTCGCGGTCGATATTGGGCTTTGCTTCCGGCAGTTCTGGCGAGGTTTCGCCAATCGCTACGCCTCCGCGCAAACCGCCACCGGCTAGGGCCATGCTGAAGCCGTGCGGCCAATGATCTCGCCCCTCCAACGGGTTAAGCCGCGGCGTGCGGCCGAACTCGCCTCCGCATAGTACGACGGTGGAATCCAAGAGGTTCTCGGCCTTCAGATCGCGCAGCAGTTGAGCAAACGCCGGATCGAGAATCTTGATCCGACCGCGGGTCAGTTCGTGGTTGTTGGCATGCGTATCCCACCCGTCCAGCATCACCTCCACGCAGCGCACGCCGGCTTTGATGAGTTGCAGCGCCGCCAAGCAGCCGCGGCCAAACGGCGTATCGCCATAGGCGTCGCGCTGCGATTGCGGAGCCTGTGAGACATCGAACGCTTTAAGTTGCTCGCTCGACATCATGCGTGTCGCAGCGTTGATGGATGTGCGATGCAACGTCTTTTGGCTGTCGAGATCCTTCAACCGCCCGCGCGCGAAGTTATCTTCTAACGCCTGCAGATGCTGAACGCGTTTCTCAAAGCGATCTTTCGAGACGAACGCTCGGACGTCAGGCACCGGCCCTTGCGGATCGCCAATTTTGAACGCGTCGAATTGGTCGCCAAGGTAGCCGCCGCGCGCCGGCCACGCGCCTGGCAAGATCGAGATGTGTCGCGGGATCTCGACGTTGTCGGTCGTTTGATGGGTCAGGATCGCTCCCAGCGACGGATGCACCAGCGTGGGATCCGGTCGCCAACCAGTTTTGAGGTTGTACGTCGCGCGCTCGTGGTCTCCTTCTTTGCTGACGATGCTGCGCACGAGCGCGATCTGCGGCATCTGCTCGGCCAGTTGTTCGAAGCCGGCGCCAAGTTGAATGTCAGGCACGGCGGTGTCGATCGCCTGGGCTCCGAAGGCGACGGCGCTGTTGGGATGCGGATCGAAGGTTTCGAGTTGGCTGGGTCCGCCCTGCATCCAGAGCACGATGATGCTCTTAGCAGGCCTACCGCGCGGCGCGGCTTCTTCCGTGCGAGCGAGTCGTTCGGCAATGGGCGTCAACCATAACAGGCCGCTCGCGCCGGCGGCGCGCAGCAGCGTACGGCGGCTGAAATGATCTGCGGAGTGACAAGCGACGTCGGACATATCAGTGATTCCAACTAAACTCGGTGCTATTGAGCAGCACCCAGTACAGGTCTTCAAACGCTTGTGGACGGGCGGCTTTGTCCTTGCCCAAAGCGGCCAAAAACATCTGCTTTTCCGCAGGCGTTGGCCGCCGCGTCAGCACCGCCAGGTACGAAGCTTCGATCGCCGCGGCGTCGTCGGCCACGATGGGCAAACGCGTGGCGGCGTTCATCAGCGGATTCTCGGTGGTGCGTTCTTTGGCCAGTTCGCCGTTCATGAGCAACAGTCGCTGCGTGATCGTACCGCCGCGATCCTCGAACTCATCTTCGCCGCTATCGCCATAGCGTTTCACAAAGTCGTTCGTCTGCCCAAACTTCGCCAGTTGCCAAATAATGTGTGCGTTGGCATCAATCGTCACCAGCGATGACGATTGAATCATGCTGCCAGCGACTTGCTCGGGCCGCAGGCGCGAAAGCGGAAACACCGCCCAGTGATCTTCATGCGCTTCGGTCACTTCGAAGTCGGCGCGGCTGTCGAGTTGATAAACGTCCGACAGCGCGATCAGCCGTACCAAGCGGCGCAGGTTGTAACCATGCCGCATGAAGTCGGTCGCCAGCGTTTCGAGCGCCGGCGGATAATACGTCGACTCCAACGGCAAGTCGTCGATTGGTTCGATTAGCGGCCGGCCCACCATGATCGCCCAGACGCGATTGACTGTGGCGCGGGCGAACATGCGATTCTCGGCATGCGTCACCCAGCGCGCGAGTTGCTGACGTCGCGTACCGTTTTGTGGCACCAACTCTTTTAGAAATGGCGTGCTCGGTTGGACGACGGTCTCTTCCGGTGCATTCAAGTATTGATAGCGGTACGCTTCGCCCGACTTGTCGCGCACGCCGGTCGGGGTTTGGCGGGCTTCGGCGTAAAAGGCCGCGAGCTGATGAAAATCAGCCTGGGTGCCGCCGTGCTCGTTGCCTTGATCGTCGGTGAAGGTGAACTTGCCTAGGCGGTCGTCGTGGCATTGCAGGCAATCGATTCGCATGCCCAGAAACGCGCGCGTGGTGCGGGCCGCCAGGCGAATCTCGTCAGGCTGATTGCCTTGGTTTTGATCGAGTGTGACCGTGACAAAGTTCACCGCAGGCGAACTCGTCCACAGCCCGGTATCGGCAATCAAGTCGCGGACGATGTGGTCATAGCGTGCGTTCTCGAACAAGCGATCGCTGAGCCACGTCACAAACCGGCGCCGCCGATAAACCAGGAACGGGCCGTCCTCGGTGCCGACGTACGCCCGTGCGAGCCGTTCGGCCAGATAGTCGGCACTGCGACGATCCGAGAGCAAGTGCGACACAAACCACGCGGTGCGTTCGCTGGGCGGTTGCGCTTCGAGGGCGCGAATCTCTTCGACGGAGGGAATCGTTCCCGCCAATCCCAGCGACAATCGCCGGGCGATGGTCAGATGGTCTGCCCGCGCAGCATGCGACAGTTGCCGCTTGTCCCACGACGCCTGAAACTCCTCGTTGATGCTGGCAAGCGTCTTTTGGAAGTCGTCGCGTCGCACGACGCCAGCTTCAGGATCGCGCGGCGGCTGGATGCGGTTGCGGCTGAGCAGGCGATCGGTCACGGCCGCCAAGCCGACCAGGCACAGGCCCAGAAACAGCAGGTTTCTTAGCCAGCGGTGCTTCAGAGAAAAGACCATGGCTGAAATTCCGCGAAACGTTTTCGCAACGACGGTGGTATAACGAGCACACCGCCTGCTCTGCCAAGTTTACCTTGGTCGCTTGCTGACGGGTTTCGAGATTCCCAAGGAATTCGCTCTGCCAGCGAAGATATTAGCATCTCGAGCACCCAATGACGCTCAGCTCAACCACTATCGCCGATCCCACGCCTGCCGACGAGCCGCCAGTCCGCCTGGTGACGGCCGAAGTGGTCGAAATTGTGGATGCGGAGGTCGTCGATTCGCGTTGGTGGATTCGCCGGGCGTGGGATGGATGCAGCCATGCGCTGGCTTGGTGTTTTGGCTTGCTCAGTATGCTGGGCATTCTGGCGGTGCTGGCCACGGTGCCGCTGCTGCAGTTTCTTAGCCTGGGCTATTTGCTGGAGTGCAGTGGACGCGTCGCCAAGAGCGGGCGTCTGCGCGATGGATTTGTCGGTTTGCAGAAAGCAGGGCGAATCGGTAGCATTTGCTTGGGAACCTGGCTTTGCCTATGGCCGGCGCGGTTAGTCTCGAGCTTGGCCTATGATGCTCATTTAGCGAGTCCCGACAGTCCGCTGGCCAAAGGCTGGGGACTTGCAGCGTTGGTGCTGACGATCCTGACCGTAGGGCATGTCGTCTGGGCGTGGATCCGCGGTGGCAAGCTGCGGCACTTCCTGTGGCCAGCGCCGATCAAGTTCCTGAAACGCATCTGGCGAGGCGGAATGGTTCGCGATGCTCGCGACGCGACGGCCGACTTTATCTCGGGTCTGCGCTTGCCCTATTACTTTTGGCTCGGGCTGCGTGGTTTTGCCGGAGGCGTCGCCTGGCTGTTTGTGCCACTGGTGTTGTTCGCGGCTGCGACGCTGTTGCCAGAAGGCCCCGGTCCCGCACTGCTCTCCCTGCTGGGCGGCGTGCTGTTGGCGATTGTTCTGCTCTACGTGCCGTTTCTGCAAACGCACTTCGCGGTGGAGCAGCGCTTTGTCGCGCTGTTTGACATTCCAGCGGTACGAGCCCACTTCCAACGTGCGCCGATCGCGTTTTGGTTTTCGCTACTGATCACGCTGCTGTTTGCGCTCCCGCTGTACTTGCTGAAGATCGAAGTGATTCAGCGCGAAGTGATTTGGATTCCGAGCCTGGTCTTTGTGGCGTTCATCCTGCCGGCGCGCTTGCTGGCGGGTTGGGCTGTGGGGCGTGCTCGGAAGCGCAAGCATCCGCGGTTCTTCTTGTTCCGCTGGCTCGCGTGGATGGGCGAGCTGCCACTCGTCGCCACGTACGTGTTCTTGATCTACTTCACGCAGTACCTGTCGTGGTATGGCGTTTGGAGCCTGTTCGAGCAGCACGCCTTCTTGCTGCCAGTGCCATTCGTGGGCATCTAAGAGTCGCAACCTTCGCTGCTGCGATTACTTCTTCTTGCAGTTCAACTGATCGTCGGGAATCAGCAAGTCTGGCAAGATTTCGCCATGCACGAGGGTGCGTTCGACGATGCGCGGCACGTCGTCCAAGGTAACGCGCCCATACCAGATCGCCTGCGGATAGATGACGATCGTCGGCCCCCACTCGCATTGATCAAGGCAGCCGGCACTGTTGGCACGAATCGCACCATTCAGTCCGTGCGTTTTCAGCGCCTTCTTGAAGGCGTCTTTCAGGGCTTCACCGCCATCGGGAGCGCAACTGCCACGCGGGTGTCCCGCCGGGCGTTGATTGGTGCAAATGAAGATATGGTGCGTAAAGGCAGGCATGATCGAGAGTCGTCTTTCGCCCGGCGAAAGTAGCGTTTTATCGAGTCAACTTAACGGAAGAACGCTAC
>JAEZGD010000231.1 GCA_023417165.1 Planctomycetota bacterium | reverse complement strand
AGCCAATGCTCGGCGAGCGTGCGGACGTTCTTCAGGTACTGCTCGCGATATTGCGGCACCGCCAACAGCTTGCTGCGCAGCGGCTTCGTCGAATCGTTCAGACCCACAAGCGGATCGAGAGCAAAGCCATCGCCGCCGCCACCTGGGCCTCCTGGACCGCCAGGACCACGTCCCGGTCCGCCAGGGCCGCCAGGTCCAGGACCACCGGGACCACCACGACCAGGACCACCTGGTCCTCCCGGACCACCGCCAGGGCCACCGGGTCCGCCACCGCCAGGGCCACCGGGTCCGCCACCGCGACGACCTCCCGGACCACCGGGGCCGCCGAACATGCCGGGGCCGCCGCCTGCGGTGTGGAAGGTCTCGTTCATGTCGTGCGGAATGATGTGAAACACACCCTTCTCGTCGAGGAAGATGCTGTAATCACTAGCGCGAACCCAATAGCCGTCGCTGTTGATCAAACCATTGTCGAGTGCGAGGAACCACAGCACGCTTTGCACATCAAGCTGCGGTTCGATCGCGGCCGGCAGGTCGTCGACCGGCGTTTCCTTGAGCGTGCGGCAGAGCTTGATCAGCGCGTGCCAGGCGGCGTTGTCGTCGTTCGACTTCATCTCGTAGCGACGTTTGTAGTCGGCAATGTCATCGCCGACGTAATCCAAGCCGGCATTGCCGCCAGGGCTGCCAGGCACTTTCCAGCGAGTGCCCTTCGACTTGAAGTTCTCTTGCGTGAAGATTTTGTCGAACTGCTGCACGTTGACGTACACGCCCCAGCTTTCGCCGTTGATGACGACCTTCACCAGGTTCGCCTTCGGCGCGGCGATGTACTGCCGGGCGATGTGCGAATAGAGCACCGAGTTGAGGAACGACGCATCGCCATTGGCGTTCAGCAGGTTCAGCGTCTTGTAGCCGTATAAGCGTTGCTTCGAATCGACGGCATCGAACGACAGGTTCAGCGAACGCTTCGAGCCGCGCGGCACCATGCCATACGACGACGCGCCGCGGAAGTGCACGCCCACCTGCGCATACTTCTGGCCATCGACGGTCACCGTCGCGGGAACTTCGACATCGGTGTTGTGGAAGTCTTCCAGTTCGGTTTCCCAATCTTCGTTTTCGAATTCGAGGAAGATGGTGCGCAGCACGCTGGTATCGTACAGGTCGGCGCCGGTGATCGGATCGACATCCTGCGGCGAGACGCGCGGGCCAGGCTTGCCAGGCTCCCGTCCGAATCCGCCAGGACCACCACCAGGACCGCCAGGGCCGCCGCCGGGCCCACCAGGTCCGCGACCGCCAGGGCCACGCTGACGCTGTCCGCTGGCGGCCGTTTTGCGCGCCGCCTGGCGTTCGGTCGCGTTCAGAATGCCATCGCCATCTTTATCAAACTCAGCTAAGAGCTTGCGCTCGGCTCCACCAAAGCCAGGACCGCGACCGCCAGGACCAAAGCCTTCGGGAAACTTGAACTCGTCGCCGACAAGCTGCTTCCAGGTCGCTTGCTGATCAGCGGTGAGCAAGGCCACTGCCTTGGCGAGCGCTTCGGGATTGGGACGCGGCGGGCCAAAGCCGGACAAGTTCTGTTGCTTCAGCTCGTCGAGTTTGTCAAGTTGCTCCTCGGTCAGTTTCAGTCGCTCGGCGATTGGCGGCCGATCGAAGGCCAGCAAGCCTTCGCGCTGCACACGCAGTTGTCGCAGACGTTTCTGCTGCGAAGCATCCAGGATTTCGGCCAGACGAGCTTCGATCTTTTGGTTGTTCTCTTCCATCTTCGCGCGCATGTCAGCGAAGGCTTTCTCACGCTGCTCAGGCGTCGCTTCTTCTTGCTGGCGTGGATCGAAGTTGCGGAAACCTTCTTCCATCTGCTGGCGCTGTTCGTCCAGCAAGGCCGTCACGCTCTTGGCCTGCTCGTCGCGCAGGTTGAGCTCTTTCTGCACCTCGGGCATGCCCAGCAGCATGATCGGCGCACCCGCGCCACCGCCGGGCGGTCCGAAGCCGGGCGGTCCAAAACCAAAACCGCCAGGGCCTGGCCCACGCCCCGGCGGAGCTTGTCCCCACACCAGCGCTGCGGCGAGCAACAAGCTAAGTCCTACGCACCAGGCACTGCGACGTTTCATAGGTCTTCCTTCAAGACAAGATTGGTAGGACGAAACCGTGCTTCGTCCTGGCGGTCGTTGGGGACAAGTCATTGTGGACGAAGCATGGTTTCGTCCTACGATTTTTCTTGGCGAATTTCGGCGATTTGCACGCCTTCGACCTGGTTGAGCTCAGCCACGAGCACCGCCATATCGGCCGACGAGCGGAGACGAATGTGATAATGCAGGTCCAGCGCCGCGCCTTGCCGGGCGGTGGCGACGCTGCTCAATCGATAGCTTTCCAAACGTCGCGACAGGACGCCACCGAGCACTGCCTCAGGATCGCGACCGAGTCCCAGCCGAATCGCGAGCGCGCTTTCCGGCAATGCACCGATTACAGCGCCGCGTCCCGCGCGACTCATGGCGATGGCCACCGCACCAACGAGCGGCAACGACAACAGCGGCACCAAGAACACGCCAGCTCCCGCAGCCATGCCCACGATCACCGCAAAGATCACAAACGCGGTGTCGCGCGTATCTTCGACCACCGTTCGAAAGCGCACGATCGACAGCGCGCCCACCAGGCTAAACGCTCTCGCAACGCTATCGCCGATCACCATCGATACCATGGCAATCAACACCGACAGCAGCACCAATGTTGCGGTCAGCGTCGAAGCGTCTTCTTTGTCGCGGCCATGGCTGAGCCGAAAGATGCCCGCCACGCCAGCGCCGAGCAAGATTGCCGATACCAGTCGTAGCAGGACCTGCTGGATCGGCAAACTCGCCGACGTTGTTACGGAATCGGTCAGCCACTCAGGCATGCGCCGGCCCTCCGGTCACATCCTGGCAAGCGGCGATGCAACTGCGATACTTCGACAGCCCGCGCGGCATCAGTTGCAAGTCGTGAATCACCGACTTGAACAGCGCGGGAAGCGCGCCTTGGAATTTGAATTCGCAGACGACGCCCTGATCGACCACCACGCGGCGCGCGATCGGCGCGGCAAACGACCAATCGCTGGTCAGACCGCCGACGATCTGGCGGTCGAAGGTCAAACGCAGCGGACCTTCGCTGCCAAAACCAAAATAAGCCTGCCGCTGATACGAGATCTGGCACACCGGCCGCAGTTGATTGCGGCGCAGTTGCCCTTGATACCAAGCCCCCGTCCAATCGCGATCAACGACCTCACTGGCCAAGGCGGACAGTTGGTCAAGCGCGAGCGTCGTGCGACGCTTGCGGACGTGACCACCTTGCTTGGATTTGCGTTCCAGGAACACCTGCGGCGCGTCGCCGTAACGCCGCACGCGGAACTTGCACAATCCATGACGCCCTTGGCGACGATAAACATCCCACTGCGGCGTGTCGTAATACAGTGAAGTCAGTCGATATCCGCCGACCGCCGGATCGCAGTGCGGATCGAGGGTCAGCACTTCGCGCAATCGCCTTTCCACCGCCGCAGCGACCGGCTCGTCCAAGACAAACTTCAGCTCGCAAGCCGCCGCGCCGCCACGCCCGCGCAGTGAAGGCGACTGCGCCAGATGCGGCGCGGTGGCAGGATGGGCGTCGTGATAAAGGTGCAGCGAGCGGCGTGCCTCGTCCTGCCTGCAATAGCCGTCGGGAGCCAACATCGGTAGGGATTCGCAAGGGCCCGGGGAAGCCACCGCGGCGTGCGCTGGCGATCTGTACTAGATTTGCAGTCACCAAGCCGTCGCCAAAACCGCCGCCGAAAATGAAGATTTGGCGAAATTTGCGGAAGGCCCGCCCGACATCTTCGCGATATGCGACGAGAATCGCTGCTTGAGCCTACCGGGGCGGGGGAGGGCCGAACGGCGGCGGAAAGCCGTCGGCGAAGCCTGTGAACGGTTCGCCGGTCAGCGACCGCCACGTTTGCAGTTGCGTCTCGGTGAGTAGCTCTTTCACTTGCGCGACTGCGGCCGCGTTGGCTTGCGGCATGCCGACGGGACCAAAGCCTGGGCCACCTCGTTTCGGTCCGCCAGGACCCGGCGGGGGCCGGAATCGCGGTTGACCATCGCGTTCTGGCGGAGGGCCGCGAAAATGCGCCGCGAACATCTCGCGTTCAATCTCACGAATCTTGCCGCGCTGTTCCGTGGTCAGTTCCAGCGCGCGGACCACGTCGGGATCTTTGAAGGCGAAGATGCCTTGCGATTGCAGCGCGAGTTGGCGAAAGCGCGATTGCTGCGCCGAGGTCAACACCGCAGCGAGCGCGCTCTCGTGCTCTTGCGCGATCGCCACGAGACGACCGCGCCGCTGTTCCTCGCGTAGCTTGCCAAACTCTTCGCGCTGTTGTTCGCGTTCCTCGGCCCACAGCGCGAGGAGCGCCTGCAGTTGCGACTCTTGCTCGTCGCTCAACACCAATTCCTGGCGCACTGCCGGCAGGTTCAGCAGATGCAACTGAAACTCGCGCTGCACGACATTCAACTCGTGCAGGATGTTCTTGATCTTGTCTTGCACGCGTCCCAATTCGGCTTGCGCGGCTGGATCGCCGGCGCGATCTTCGATGAACGCCTGGTAGTAGCTGAGCACCAGTTCCAGCACGCGGCGGCGCGCGCTATCGGTCGGCCGATCGGCCAGTTCTTCTTCGCTGATCAAGAACAGCGAATCGACCGCTTGGCGCGCTTGCAGGAAGCGATCTTCCGCTTCTTGCGCACGCAGTTTTTCACGTTCCAGCGCTGCGGTGGTGCGTTGTTGTTCGAGTGCGATGCGCCGATTGCTCACCAGCGAAAGTCCGGTCACAATCACGAGCAGCACGCCCGCCGCAATCACTGCCGATGGATGCCGCCGCGACCACTTGCACAGCCGATCGATCAGCGAAGGGCGCCTGGCGAGAATCGGCTGATGCTCTAAGAACCGTTGCACGTCGGCTCCGAAGTCAGCCGCGGTGCGATAGCGATCGGCCGGGTTCTTGCTCAGCCCTTTGAGGAGGATCGTTTCCAGTTCAATGGGAATTGCCCGATTATGTTCGCGAGGGCTGCGCGGTTCGGCGTGCAAGATCTGATACAGCAACTCTTGATGCGTCTCGCCACTGAAAACCGGCTCGAGCGTCAGCAGCTCGTAAAACGTGGCTCCCAGCGAATAAATATCGGTGCGATGATCGAGCATCGTCCGCTGCCCGCTGGTCTGCTCGGGGCTCATATAGCGAAAGGTGCCCAGCATATCTCCGGAGCGCGTGAGGCCGTTTTCGGCTTGCAGCAGCGCCAGCCCAAAATCGGTGATCCACAACTTGCCGCTCGTATCGAGCAACAGATTGGCCGGCTTGATATCGCGATGCACGACGCCTTCTTGATGCGCGTGCTCGAGCGCTTCGGCCGCTTGCACCAGCAGCCGCGCAGCGCGACGAATGTAACCATCGCCTTGGCGCGATGCGCCGGAAGTGAGGCTATTGGTGAGGTCGACCGTGGAACGCGCCGCCTGGTCGATACGCTGGGTTTCCTCGACACGTCCCGGCGCGCCATCGGGCGGCAGGGTGCTTTCGAGCAGTGGCTTGGGCGCATGGCCTTCTTTCTCGCGCAGTTGTTGAATCACGACCGCCAGCGATTGCCCTTCGATCAGTTGCATCGCATAGAAGTGCACGCCCCGTTCGCAACCGACCGCATAGATCGGCACGATATGCGTGTGATGCAACAGGGCCGCCGCTTGCGCTTCGTTCTTGAAGCGTTGCAAATGCCGCGCGTCGAACGTGGCGGCAAAGGGCAGCACCTTGAGCGCAACGCGACGCCCGAGCGAAAGTTGCACCGCTTCGTACACCACGCCCATGCCACCGCGCGCCAGCTCTTTGATAATCTGAAAATCGCCCAGCGGCGCTGCGAACTGCCCAGGCGGTTCTTCGGGGCGCTGCGCCGCAGGCGCTACCAAACGCTTGCCCGATAGTCCCGCGTGGACCATCTCTAAACCATCGAGGCAATCGGAGATTGCGGACGCCAGTTCGGGATAACGCTGCAGATAGGCCGCACGATCCGGCAGGCGGCCGGCTTCGAGTTCGCGGAGATAGTCTTCCGCGACTTCGACCAGGCGCGGGTCTTCCGCCAGGTCGGCTGCTTCAGGCGCGGAGCGCATCGGGCTGTCTTTGCTGGTCACTCGACGTCCCTCATCAACTGCCGCAACTGCACCAGTGCTCGGACCCACAGCTTTTGCACGCTGTCGACCGACCGCTGCATCCGCACGGCAATGTCGGGAAAGGTCAATTCTTCGAGATGTCGCAGCACCACGACTTCGCGATAGTCGACCGGCAGCCGCGCGAGCGCCGCCGCCAGCAGCACGCCGGTTTCGCGCCGCGCTACTTGCTGGCTAGGCGTACTGCCCAGCGCTACCAGCCCGCGATCGAGCAATCGCGACGATTGATCGAGATCGATTTCGAGATGCTGTTCGCGGCGCACGTCGCGTCCCTGCGTGCCCAGGTAGTGCCGCACGAGGTTCGCCATCTTGGCCGACAAGATGCTGCGCAGCCAGGCGACGAACTCGGCCTCGCCACTGCCGCGAAACAGCTTCAGGTTGCGATGCGCTTCGAGGAACGTATCCTGCACGACATCGGCCGTATCGACCTTGGTTTGCAGGCGGCGGCCGATCTCCAGCCGCGCGAGCAGTTCCAAGTAATGACGATAGTGCTCCAGCAGCGCACCGCGCGCCGCTTCGTCGCCTTGGCGAGCTAGCAACAGCAGGCGATCCGGCCCCGGTTCGTCAGAATCTCGACTCATGATGCTATGTTAGCAGTCACGGTCGCCGGGCCCAAACCGCCGCGGAATTTGGCAAAAAAGAAGCCGCCTGGTAGGTCCCGCCCGGCAGGCGGGACCAGAACCGTGCGGCGATTCCATCGTAGGACGATGCCGGGCATCGTCCCAATGCGCTACGATTTGTGGTCGAAACATGGCTTCGACCTACGTAGGGACCTACTCTTGGTCTTCGCTGGACCAGCGTTGGATCGAGCCGAGGCCGAGCTGCATCGCCAGTTGAGCGGCGGCGTCGAACGCATCCGCGTCGATGACCGTCACGGGGAAGGCGTCTTCCGGTTCGGCGCTGTCGATCGTCACCAGCGCCAGGCCGGCTTCCAGCAAGCGATCGCCCAGCATTTGCAACGCTTCGGTGCTCTCGCTAAAGCCTTCGGTCAGTTCGACGTTGATCGGACGTTCGCCGCGCACCTCCAGTAACGCCGTCAGACCTTCGGTCAATTCGTCCGGTTCGAAGGTCCAATCCAGGGCGACCAATGCATCGTGGCGGCGCAGGCTGTCGATCAAAGCAATCCAAGGCAGGGTCGGCACAGGACTGGAGATATTGCGCTCTCCAAGATCTTCAGAGAATCGCTCGACGTATTCTTCGGGATACTCGACCGCCAGGCGGACTTCTTCGTGAAACGCCGGCTTGTCATAGAGCAAGCGCGCAATCTCAAGCAGCGTCGCGTCCGGCGAATCGGGCGTTGCCACCGGCGTTGGAATCGGTGCGAGCGCAGGGGCGGGAGCAGGTGCCGCAGCAGGGGGCGTCTCGACCGGCGGCGCTGCTGCCGGCGCTGCGGGCTTCGCCTTGGCAGCAGCTTTCTTCGCGGCTTTGGGGGCGGCTTTCTTGGACGCTTTTTTCGGAGCCGCAACCGGCTTGGAAACCGCCTTCTTGGCGGCAGCTTTCTTCACTGCCTTCTTTGGAGCGGCCTTCTTGGACGCCTTCACGGCTTTGACGGCCGGCGCTTTCTTGGCGACTTTCTTCGCCGACTTCTTGGTTGCTTTTTTCAACGCCTTCTTCGCGACCGCGCTTTTGGCGGCCTTTTTCGCAGCCTTCTTGGTCACGGCTGGCTTGGTCGCCGCTTTCGTAGCGGCTTTCTTCTTGGTCGCCTTCTTGGCGGATTTAGCGGACTTCTTCGTCGCGGTCTTCGCTGCTTTCTGAGGGGTGCGGGCTTTCTTCATGGCGCATGGCTCTCTAGGTGCTTCACTCGTGGCCTTCTACGGTTAACTCGTCGAACATGCCGCTGATCGATTGATCGTGGTGAATGCGCTTGATGGCTTCGCCTAGCAGCGGTGCCACGCTCAGCACTTTGATCTTCGGAAACGCCGTCAGCTTCTCCGGCGAAAGGGGAATGCTGTCGGTAATCACCAGGCTGGTCAGCGGGGTTTTTTGCAGGTTTTCGAGCGCGGGACCGACCAACAGGCCGTGCGTCGCCGCGACGTGAATCTCTTTCGCGCCGGCGGCATGCACCAGCTTCGCTGCGCCGCAAATGCTGCCGGCAGTGCTAATCATGTCATCGAACATCAAGCAGATGCGGCCTTCGACCGGACCGCCGATGATGTACTCTTGCTTGGTTTCGAGCGCGCTGGCGCGACGCTTGTCGACAATTGCCAAGCGCCCGCCCAGGCGTTTGACGTGCGTCACCGCGCGCTTGATGCTACCTTCGTCAGGGCTGACAATCGTCAGCTCGCTTTGGCGAATGCCCATGTTCAGGAAATAGTCGTTCAGCACGCGTCCCGCGTAGAGATGATCGACCGGGACGTCAAAAAAGCCTTGAATCTGGGCGGCGTGCAGATCCATCGTCAGCACGCGATCGGCTCCGGCGCGCGTGATGATATTGGCTACCAGCTTGGCGGTAATCGGCACGCGGCCTTCGTCCTTGCGATCCTGTCGCGCGTAACCAAAGTAGGGAATGACCGCCGTCACCCGCGAAGCGCTGGCGCGCTTGCAGCTATCGATCATCACCAGCAGTTCCATCAAGCTTTCGTTGACGGGCGGGCAGGTCGGCTGAATCAAATAGACATCGCGGCCGCGCACATCCTCGTTGATTTTGCACGAGATCTCGCTATCGGGAAAATTGCTGAGATGGATGCGACCGAGGGGCAGGTTCAAAAAGTCGCAGATCTTCTCAGCCAGCGGGCGATTGGCACGACCGCTGAAGATTTTGAGTTCGCGCATGAGGACAAAGGACAGATAAAGCGATGGAGAATCAAACGGCGAATTCGCTACTGGCCGTAGCCCAGTTTCCGCATCTC
>JAEZGD010000342.1 GCA_023417165.1 Planctomycetota bacterium | reverse complement strand
GCTGCAGCGCGACATCGAACGCGATGTGCTGCCATGGTGCCAAGAGCAGGGCGTTTCGCTGGCCATCTATTGGCCGCTGCTGAAGGGCCTGCTGGGCGGCAAGCTAGCGCGAGATCACGTCTTTCAGCCTGGCGATGGTCGCTTGAAGTATCCGATGTTTCACGGCGATGAGTGGCAAAAGAATCAGGACTTTCTCGACGATCTGCATGCAATCGCCAGCGAAGCCGGCCGCACCGTCGCGCAGGTGGTTATCAACTGGACGATCCATCAGCCTGGCATCACTGTGGCGCTGTGCGGCGCGAAGCGTCCCGATCAGATTCGCGACAACGCCGGTGCCATGGGCTGGCAACTCTCGCCAGAGCAACTCGCGCGAATTGATGCCGCACTCGCCCGGCGTGGCGAAGCGCTTGTGCGCCGCGCGGTGTAACGTTCGCAGACAAAGCGGGATGCGAAACCTGCTTTACTCGCACGCGCGTCCTGTCGCTATCGGCGTTTTGAAGGCTTGCTAGCAAGCGTTTGCAAACTGCGTGCGAATCGTCTTGGACCGTGCGGGGTGTTTTGTTAACATCCCGCCGCAACGAAGTTGAACCTTCGCAGCCATCGCGACTGTCGTGTTGCCAGCAGCGCGACTTCCATAGCAGGGACGCCCATGCCAGCTCCTCATCCTCAGCCTCATCGCGTTAACGTACACATTCGCTGGATGATCCGCCGTGATATGGCGGAAGTCTTGGCGATCGAAGCGCACAGCTTTGAATTCCCTTGGTCCGAAGACGACTTCATTCGTTGTCTGCGGCAGCGCAATTGCATTGGCATGGTCGCCGAGCGCGACGAGCGCGTGGTCGGCTTTATGATCTATGAGCTGCACCGCAACCGGCTGCACATTTTGAACTTTGCCGTGCACCCGGATTTTCGTCGCAGCGGGGTCGGCTATCAAATGGCCAATAAGCTGGTCGGCAAGCTGTCGCCGCAGCGCCGCAGCCGTATCCTACTGGAAGTGCGGGAAACGAATCTCGACGCCCAGCTGTTCTTCCGCGGCCTGGGCTTCCGCGCGATCTCGGTCCTGCGTGATTTTTATGACGACACGACCGAAGATGCCTACCTGATGGAATACCACTACGACGCCGAAACCGCCAGCTACGACGAGCACTACACCACTCGGGAAGCTGCCTGAGCGATGGGCAGTGAGCAGTGGCGAGTGGATAGTAGTCCGCTCGCTCCGCCGAGCGGAAAATCGCTGCGGAACGTGGGCAGCGCGAAGGATGTCCGCCAGCGCACTTAATAACGCACAATCGTGGTGCACATCGCCCAGTCGATGATGTGTCACGCAAAGCCGCGAAGTCGCCAAGCAAGAGAGAAGAAAGAGCAGTCTGAGAAAGACTCATTCCAACTCCCAATTTCGTCGCGTCTTGGCGGCTTAGCGTGACAAGTCAGCAAAACGGCTGCCGCCGACCAGTCCACAGCAGGGTGGTCGCAGGGGGCAAACGTTCGCAATGGCCAAGTGGCGAGTCGGCCCACCCGCATGCTAGAATCGTGCGATGCACGACGTCGCTAGTATCCTGTTTCTGCTGCTGCTGGCAGCTTGTGTCATCGCCTGGGCAGTGCGTGGCTTCGTGCGCAGCCCCTACACGCTGGTCCAGACCATGCTGTGGTTGCCGGCGCTGGTGCTGGTGCGAATTCAGTGGCGGGCCCAACTGCCGCGGGGTTTGCCGCTGCCTCCCCACCAAGGAGCGGTCATTGTCAGCAACCATCGCAGCAGCATCGACCCCTTCTTCGTCCAGGTGATCGCTCATCGCGACGTGCACTGGATGGTCGCCAAAGAATACTGTGATTCGCCGGCCTTCGGTTGGTTTTTGCGGCTGGTTGAGGTCATTCCGACCAACCGCGGCGGTATCGATACCGCTTCGACCAAGCTGGCCATTCGCCACGTGCAAAACGGCAAGATCGTCGGCATGTTTCCCGAAGGTCGCATCAATATGACCGACGAACTGCTGCTGCCGGGGCGGCCGGGAGCGGCCTTAATTGCCCTACAAGCCGGCGTGCCGATCCTGCCGTGCTACATCGAAGGCTCGCCGTATGACAAGACGGCCTGGAGCCCGTTTTTTATGCTCACCAAATCGCGGGTGCGGTTTGGCCGTCCGATCGACACCACGCCGTACCTCGACCGGGTCGATGACCGCGAATTGCATGGGGAACTGACACTGCAAGCGATGAAAGAGATCGCCCGACTGGCCGACCAACCCGACTTCGAGCCGAAACTCGCCGGGCGGCACTGGAAGCCGACGAAGGAAGAAATCGACGCTGCGCATGCTCGCCAGCGTCGCCGGGCGTAATTGGTGGCTGGCGAATTATGCTGCCCCTGGCGGGTGGTGTGGCTCGCGGGCGAGGCGATTGCTTGGTGTCTCAAGCATCTTCGCAACTCTTTGCCGAGCGTTGTCTTCGGGCAAATATGCCAATTGCTTGTCTGTTAATGGCAGATGCTAGGCGAGGTATTCGAATTCCAGTTTTATGCCTGGAGTTTAGATGCCAAAGTCGCCTTTGGCAGAGCGAAAGGCGACACTATAGATTGCCAAAGAGCGCGCAGAGTCATCGCAGAAATGGCAGTGGTTATTGTATCGTGAGATGTGTATTTGTCAAGAGTTGTTGCAATCTAAATTCTGTTCTGGTTCTCAAGTGTTGAGAACGTCTCGCCCGCCCGGCAGCGCAATTTAGCGCGAACTTCTTCCACGTCGTCGCCGCTGGCGAAGATCGTGACGATTGGATGCCCGGTGTCGAGTTGTGTGTCAACGTGCGGCAGATCGGCGATCAGCGGCCAGTCGCCTGCTGGCTCGTTCGTGGCCTGGCAATGGTCGCAGAATCGCGCGGTGATTTGCAGCGGGCCGCGCGCGTACAGCACCGCTTTGCCAGCGACACTCCCCTGCCCTGTCGGCTCGGTCAGCGATTCGTCAATTTGACCGCGACGGCAAGCAGAGATATGTAGCGGGATCGCGTGCAGTCCCAGCGCGCGTTCCAACACTTCGACCGACGCTGTATAACGCGGGTTGATTTCCAGCACCTGCAACGTCTGCTGCGGTGTGACGATCGCATCGACGCCGATCAGCCCACACATGCCTGGTTCGTGACACAGCCGCTCGCCCAGGCGTGCTAGATCGTTTAGCGTGCGAGCAGGTAGCGTCAGCGGCCCGATCGAGCCCGCGTAGGTCACGCCGCGCGCGCCAGTCCAGTCCGCGCCAGGCAGTTGTTCGCACACGCCGAGCAATCGCCACTTACCCGGCGTAATGGCAAACACCGCGCCGATCGCCAGGCCATCGATCCATGGCATCCAGTACGCCGCTTCGTCGTCCGAAATCGTATACGGCGGTCCCGTGAAGACGCGAATGCGATGCCCTCCCGAGCCTCGCAACGGCTTAAGCAACCACTGGCCTGCGGTCGGCGTTTGCTGCGCTGGTTGATAGCGAATCGGCGACAACTCGGCGTCGCGTAATAGCGCGTTCAGTCGCGTTAGACTGCGTACGCGATCGGGCTGACGCACGCCGAGCAATTCTCGCTGCTTGGCAAAATTGCTAACGCCAGCATCATCGTTTTCAAGACCGCCGGTGTAGAGCCACGGTCCTGGCGGTGCATGCTGCGCGGCGATAAACAACCCGGCCGGATAGTCGCTGACGACCATGCTGGGACAGGTCGCCTGCAGGTCGGCATCGCCGAACAAATCGATGCCCATGACGGCAATCTGCGCGCGTCGTGCCGATTGCGCGGCCGCGCGCACCGAGGCTCCGAGAATAAGCAGCGTTTCGTCGTGCAGAGCAGGTTTCATAGTCCAGTTGGCACCCTACTGCGGCGGGTTGCAATTGCCCCGCAGTCTGCTACCCTCACGGCTTGCACAACAGCAACGGTGCCCCACATTCATATCGCGGAGAATCGCCCATGTCGATGTTCATTGGTGAAGCCCTGGTCGGCGAAGGAAACGAAATCGCGCACATTGACCTGCTGATCGGCAGCAAGGATGGCCCGGTCGGCAACGCTTTCGCCAATGCGCTGGCTCGCCAGAGCGAAGGACACTCGAACCTGCTGGCCGTGCTGACGCCGAACCTGGCCGTGAAGCCCGCCACCGTGATGGTCACCAAGGTCACCATCAAGGGCGCCAAGCAAGCGGTGCAAATGTTTGGCCCCGCGCAAGCCGCCGTCGCCAAGGCGGTCGCCGACTCGGTCGCCGATGGCGTGATCCCGAAGAACCAGTGCGAAGACTTGGTCATCGTCTGCGGCGTGTTCATTCACTGGGAAGCGGCCGACGACAAGAAGATCTTCGAGTTCAACTACGAAGCCACCAAGCTGGCCATCAAGAACGCGATGCAGAACAAGCCCAGCGCTGACGAAATGATCGCGGGCAAAGAAACTGCCGCGCATCCGTTCCGCGGCTTCTAACCGCAGACGGAAGCGCGAATTTCGAAGCTCGAAATTCGAAAGAATGAACAAAGCACCAATGCTCGAAACGGTACTGCATCTGTTTCGAGCATTCTGCTTTTGGGCCTTCGTGCTTGTTTCGGATTTCGAGATACGAGATTCGAGTTTGGGATTTCGGAGTTCATCGCATGGCTAAGCCAAAGATCCTGATCCAGTTGGACTCCGACCCGCATGCCAGCATCTTTGACGCGGTGGTGGCGATCGATGCCGAGGTCGATCATTTGCTTCAGTACCACAGCGTCGAGCCTGCGCAGGTGCGCGACCTGGTGCACGGCGCGATGTTCACGCGCGGACCGCAGGATTTGAAAAGCACCGCGATTTTTATTGGTGGTGCGAATGTTGCCGCCGGCGAACGCTTGCTGGCAGCCGTAAAGAAGTGCTTCTTCGGGCCGATGCGCGTCTCGGTGATGCTGGACGCCAACGGCGCGAATACCACTGCCGCAGCGGCGGTGCTGGCGGCGGCGAAGCATATCGAACTCAGTGGCGCGACGGTGGCGGTGCTCGGCGGAACCGGACCTGTCGGCCAGCGTGCCGCGCGACTGTTGGCCGGCGCAGGCGCGAGCGTCCGCGTCTGCTCGCGCGATCGCGAGCGCGCCGAGCAAGCCTGCGAAGCCATTGGTCAGCGCGTGCCGCGCGAGCGACTTTCTGCCCACGCCGCAGGCGATGCGGAGTCGGCCGCGACCGCCATCGCGGGCTGTCAGGTGGTAATAGCTGCCGGGGCGGCGGGCGTCGAATTACTCTCGGCCGAAGCTCGCCGCGCTGCCAAAGATCTGCAAGTGGCGATTGACTTGAACGCGGTCCCGCCTGCGGGGATCGCCGGCGTCGACCTGATGGACAAAGCCACCGAGCGCGACGGCGTGACGTGCTATGGCGCGATCGGCGTCGGCGGCACCAAGATGAAGATTCACAAGGCGGCGATTCAGAGGCTCTTTGCCGCGAGCGATGTCGTGCTGGATGCCGAAGAAATCTTTGAGCTGGGCAAGAAGCTGTAAAGCCACGGCACGGTTCGCCCCTCGCCAGGCACATACGCATACGACCACAGTTCCACTTGCAGCTTGAACCAAATCAGCACGCCAGGCACCGCCTTCAAGCGATAGTGCATGACGTACTGCGTCTGCCAATGGTCTGGCACCAGGTCGGTCGTGGCCATCGACATCATCCCCAACGCCAGCACGCCTAGGCAGATATTGAGTGGCGTAATCGGCTGACAGAAGAACCAGATGACGATGCCTGCGGCCGCAATCACAAACGTTGGCGACTCGGCTTCGTGATTGAAGATCACGACCCAAATCAGTGTGCTGGCTAAGACTTTCAGTTGGAACTGCGTGCTCGGCCACTGGCGATAGCGGACCAGCGGCGCGACTTGCGCGATTATGCCGAGCGCCACCACCGTCAGCTTGACGTGGGTGATGCCGAACCAGATGTCCAAGATGCCCATCACCGAATCGCCGCTCGAATGGCCATGCATCACGCGCAGCCGCTCGAACCAGTTGCCATACTGCTCGACGAGCAGTTGCGGCGAAGTCAATAACAGCGGGGCGGCGCCGAGCAAGAGCACGCTGCCGGCGAACCAGCCCACGAACGTCAGGCGTCGATCAAAGAGAATCCAGAAGATGCCGGCCGCCAGCGCAAACGGCTTAATAAATGCCGCCAGCGCCAGGCAAAGAGCCGCGCCGGCCAGCCAGTTCTTGCGCCACAGCACATACGTCAGGATCATGAGCGCTGCGATCAGGCCATTCGCCTGAAAGTTTTGCAAGTTGGTCAGCAGATCTTTGACCACAAACAGCGCCATGCAGGCGGTCGCCCAGCGCGGCGCAGGCAGCAGGCAGATCGCGCCGGCCAGCAGCACCGCATTCAGCAGGTTCCACAGGCTCAGTCCCACGCCATCGGGCAGATAGGCGAGCGGATAGAACAAAGCGGCGCAGGTTGGGCTATAGAGATAGACGTCGAACTGTTCGGCCGGAAATTCGGCGTATAGATTACGCCCTTCGGCCAGGTGCAGCGCCGCGTTGGTGTAGATGACATAGTTGTTGTAGTTCGTACGCGCGCGGCCTTCAGGTCCCTCAGGCGAGCGCATGAATTTGCCCAGCGTCGCGACCATCGCCACGACTACAAACACGGCCAGAATGACCGGCCTTTGCTGCCACCACGGCTGAATCATGATGCTCCCTCATTGGATGGGGCGGTATGATGTCGCGCGTTTGCCAGCAGATCAAGATCGAATTCATAGGTTTTCTCTTGACCGCTCGCAAGCATTGCTTGCTAGCAATCGCGATTATTGAGGTTGCCGCTTTTTGGGCAGGTCGATTACGATTCTCTCCCCGCGCGCCGTGCGCCGCTCGTCCACTTTTGGAGTCGCCTGATGTCCATCACGCTGCAACAGATTGCACACCTTGTTGACGGAACCTTGCATGGTCCCGGCGACGTCGTGATTACCGGCGCGGCGACCATTCGCGATGCGACGCCTGGCCAGATCACATTGGCCGAAGGTGAAAAGGCGCTCAAGCAACTGGCTACCTGCCAGGCGGCGGCGGTCATTGTCGGCAAACTGCCTGCGCCACCGGACCTGCCCTACATTCAAGTCGATAATCTGCACGCAGCGTTTGCCAAAGTGGTGCAGCACTTTCGTCCGCGCCGCGAGCGCGCCCGTAGCGGTATCAGCCCCGCTGCCCACATTAGCCCCACCGCGCAGATCGCCGCGAATGTCACCATTGCGGCTGGCGCGACGATTGGCAACGACGTGCACATCGATCGTGACTGCGTGATTCATTCGGGCGCGGTGATTGAAGCTGGGTGCCGCATCGGCGCAGGCACAACTATCTTTGCCAATGTGGTGCTATACGAAGATACGATCATCGGCGAGCAGTGCATCTTGCACGCGGGTGCGGTGCTGGGCGCTTATGGCTTTGGCTATTC
>JAEZGD010000211.1 GCA_023417165.1 Planctomycetota bacterium | reverse complement strand
CAGCTACACCAACTGGCCAGCGCTCCGGACGTACGCGCGGAATTGCGCGCGGTAATCGCGGCTGGCGGAGACGGCACTATCGCACTGGTGGCGAATCTGACTCCCCCAGGCACGCCGCTCGCAATCCTGCCGTTGGGGACCGAGAACCTTCTGGCCAAGTACCTGCATTGCACGATCGACGTGCAGCAATTGGCCCAGATCATCGCCGGCGGCGTGACGATCCAGCTTGATGCCGGGCAGGCAGGCGAGCGGTTGTTCTTGTTGATGACCGGGGTCGGTTTCGATGCCGAGGTCGTCCGCCGCATGCACGAGCAGCGCCAAGGCGGACACATTTCCCATCTTTCCTACGCGAAACCAATCTTCGCAGCGATCCGTAATTACCAATATCCGGAACTGCGGATATATTGCCGCGACGCAGAGGGTCAGGAGCAAGAACTGTCGGCTCGCTGGGCTTTCGTCGTCAACGTGCCGCGTTACGCTGGAGGTTTGGCGATCTCGCCCGACGCGGCGGCAGACGACGGCTTGCTCAACGTTTGCACTTTTAAAGAAGGCTCGCTGCTTCGCGGTCTCGTCTATTTAAGCGGCGTGCTGCTGGGCCAGCACAAACATTGGAATCACTTTGAAACTGTGCGTACGGCGGAAGTTCGTATCACTTCGACCGCGCCGGTCCCTTTTCAACTCGATGGCGATCCCGGCGGCTACTTGCCCGTCGATATCAAAATCTTGCCCCGGCGGCTGACACTTTTAGTCTCAGCCGCTTGGGCGCAGCAGCACGGCTTCACGGTCGAACCGTCGCTCGGTAACGCAATGCCAGGGAAGTAACGATGGACTCAAATCCCAAGCCACCTCACAATCCAGCGCATGTCGGCCCGTACCTGTGTGGGCTCGGCCAGCCCCTGCTCTTGGTCGCTGGTCCCTGCGTCATTGAAAGCGAAGATCTGACGCTGCACATCGCCCGGCGGCTGCGCGAGATCGTCGCCGATCTGCCGCTGCATCTGGTGTTTAAGGCCTCGTTCGATAAAGCGAATCGCACCAGCAGCAGTTCGTTTCGCGGCCTCGGCATGGAAGCAGGCTTGCGCATCTTGCAACGCGTGCACGAAGAGACCGGCCTGCCCGTCACGACCGACATCCACGAATCGCAACAAGCCGCGCCGGTCGCCGAAGTCTGTCATGTGCTACAAATTCCCGCGTTCCTGGCGCGTCAGACGGACTTGCTGTTGGCCGCCGCACAAACAGGGCGGACCGTGCATGTCAAAAAAGGACAGTTCCTCGCGCCGGGCGATATGAAGAATGTCGTGCGCAAGCTGGTTGAAGGAGGCTGTCGCAACATTCTGCTGGCCGAGCGCGGCACGTTCTTTGGTTATGGCCGCCTCGTAAACGATTTTCGCAGCATTCCCGCGATGCAGCAGCTCGGCGTGCCGGTGATCTTTGACGCCACGCATAGCGTGCAAGAGCCTGGCGGCTTGGGTGACAAGACCGGCGGCAATCGCGCCATGGTCGAACCGCTCGCCCGCGCGGCCACGGCGATTGGCGTCGATGGCTTATTCTTTGAAACCCATCCCGAACCGGAGAAAAGTCCCAGCGACGGCCCCAACATGGTGCCGCTGGCGCAGTTTCGCGCACTGCTGGAACGCATTGTCCGCATCCGTGAAACGGTGGAGACTTTTCCGCAATGATTCGCATCTTGCCTGGCGTCACGCTAGTTCTATTGGCCCTGCTGACATTGATCGGCTGCAAGCCGCAGCCGCCTCGTAGCAGCAGCGTCATCGACGACGTGCAGCAAACGCGCAGCGATCTGGATCAAGCGTACGACATGCTGGCCCGCATCGACCAGTTCGAGCGCACGCCTGCCACTTTGAATGTCATTGCGTATCTCAGCAACTACCTGGCCGAGCAACAGGCCAACAAAGAATGGCAGCCCGATTCGCTCGTTAGCCGCCTGCCGCGCGTGCTGCGGCAGCAACAGCCGGTCGAGCAACTCGCGAGCATGGAAACGCAGCCCAGCGACTCGCTGTATCTGGAAGAAGCCTTGCTGCTTCGCAGCATTGGCAACTGGGTCATCGAACGTCCAGCACCGCCGGCGCTCGCGGCTTGGCTAAAAACGCAGGAAGCGCAGCTCGGCCCCGAAGGGACACACGACCTGGCCGCTGCCTATGCGCTCTTTGACTGGACGATTCGCAATCTGCAGCTCGATCCGCTGCGCGCGCCGCCGCAAGATGTGGTGGGTGCTACAGGGCAAGAATCGGCCAATGTGCCTGCGCCGCTACGTGGGCTTCCTGGTCCCGGTTATGTAGGCATTCCCTGGCATGTTGCCATGACCGGACACGGCGACGCCTGGCAACGGGCGCGGCTGTTCATTCTGCTTGCCCGGCAGCAAGGCATCGCCGTAGTGATGCTAGCGGCCACCGATCCGAATGACGCCAACAAGACGCGCCCCTGGGCCTGCGGTGTGCTTTTGGGCGAAGACTTGTACCTCTTCGATCCTGCCATCGGCCTGCCGATTCCCGGTCCCGACGGCCAAGGCATCGCTACTCTCGCCCAGGTGCGTGACAACCCCGAACTGTTGCGAGCGCTCGATGTCGATAGCGACCACAAATATCCCGTCACTGGCGAGCAAGTCAAAAGCGTCACCGCGCTCATCGACGCTTCGCTGGAAGCGCTCTCGCAACGCATGCAAGTGCTGGAACATGGCCTCGCAGGCGATCGTCAACTGAAGCTCACCGTGCAACCCAGCGAACTGGCCACTCGCTTGCGCAAGTCGCCCGGCGTTTCCAACGTGGCAATTTGGCCGGTAGCGATCGAAGCGGCCATGTTCGAAATTGCCCTGTATCATTTACCCCAATTCGATCCCGCGCTACGCCAACAAATCTTGCAAGACCGTATGCTGTTCGAGCAGCGCAACTGGCAGACACAAGCGCGGTATCAACATTTGCGAGGGCACTTCAGCAGCAAGGCTGGCGAGCGCGGCGCCAAAGAGCTGTACCTGAACGCGCGCATCCCCGATGCCGCCATCGAGGCGCTCGACCACGACCGCCAATTGCAGCAACAAATCGGCATTCTTGGCGAGCTCGAACGTCGTCCGACGCCCGAAGATCGCCAGGCGTTTCTCGACTCGGTGAAGGCCGGCTTCCGCCGCGGCAAAGAGGACTGCTCGCTGTGGATGGGGCTGGCGCATTTTGAAACCGGCGACTACGACCAGGCGGTGGTTTGGCTCGACCAGCGCACCCTGAAGGCGGCCCCCAACACGCATTGGAAGCCCATCGCTAACTACAATCTCGGCCGCGCCTATGAAGCGCTCGGCTATCGCGAACTGGCGCAAGAGAGCTATCTGGCGGTCGAATCGGAAGCCACTTTGGGCGCGCTGCTACGCGCCAAGCGACTACAACAAAAATAGGCCTTCGCCCGCGGCAGGCCTTTTTTTCTGAAACTTCGCTGCGCGCCGGCGAGTACACTACACGCATTCCCTTCCCACTGATTTGCGAGGTACTGCTATGCGCTGGCTGCTGCCGTTCGTATTGCTTGCAATTGTGACTTCAGGCGTGACTGCTGCGGATAACTCGAATCGTCAGGCAGACGTCGTCTATGGCCGTAAACATGGCATGGCGCTGACGATGGATGTCTTTACGCCGACCGAGAATGCCAACGGCGCGGCGCTCGTCTTTGTGGTCAGCGGCGGCTGGTTCTCGGCCCATGAAGCCATTCGCACCGAGTTTGTCGCGCCGTTTTTGAAGCGTGGCTATACCGTCTTTGCCGTCGTACATGGCAGCCAGCCGAAGTTCACGATTCCCGAAGCCATCGCCGACGTCAAACGCTCGGTCCGTTTCATTCGCCATAACGCCGAGCGGTTCAAGATCGATCCCGAACGCGTCGGCATCATGGGCGCTTCCGCAGGCGGACATTTGTCACTCTCGCTCGGCACAATGGGCGACGACGGCGACGCCAAAGCCAAGGACGAAGTCGATCGCGAAAGCAGCCGCGTGCAAGCCGTTGCGTGCTTCTTTCCGCCGACCGACTTCCTGAACTATGGCAAGCCCGGCGAGGAAGCGCTCGGTAATGGCGTCTTGGCCGGCTTCAAAGCTCCGTTTGACTTCAACGAGCTCAGCCCGCAGACCAAGCGTTTTGAGCGCATCACCGACGAAGAGCGTCGCCGCGAGATCGGCCAGCAAATCTCGCCTGCGAACCATGTCAGCGCCGACGACGCGCCGTCGCTGATCATTCATGGCGATGCGGACAAGCTGGTGCCGATCCAGCAGGCCGAGCTGATTATCGAGAAGTTCAAAGACGCAGGTGTGCCGAGTGAACTGGTCGTCAAAGCCAACGCCGGGCATGGTTGGATCACGCTGCTGTCGGATCTCGAAACGCTGGCCGATTGGTTCGACAAGCACTTGGCCAAGAAGTAAGGCCGCGGGCGCGTTCGCGCTCCGACAGAAAAGCCGCCTGACCAGATCGCCTGGCAGGCGGCAATGGCGAACGATTTTATTCTCGCGGCAACCTGGATTACTTCGCTGCCGGAATGTACGAGTCAAAGACGCGGACCTTAGCCCACAAGTCTTTGCCATTCTTAATAAATTCCAGGTGGCGCGGGTGGTCCTGGTAGACGTCGTGGGCCGCTTTGTCTTTGAACACCAGATGTAGCGCCACGTCCCAGTCTTGGTCATTCACGTCGCGTTTGAACTCCTCGGCCAGCGTGCCTACCGAGAAGTAAACGGTCCCTTCGTGCTTGTCGAGATACTTGCGGCAAAGCTCGGCCAGCTTCGCGCGCTGTTCTGGCGTGCGTTCTTTCAGCGTAAAGAACACCATGTGGCCCAGTTGCGGATCAGCCGCCGACACCGTCGGCGTAACGCCGAGCACAGACACCGCCAAAACCGCCGTCAATAACGCAGCACGTAGCATGAAAAGCCTCCTGTGAATGCAAACAGTTCACGATCAATTGCGGTCGTATTGTGCTTTTCTCGCACGCTAAACACAACCGCTGCTTTGCTTTCCTGAGCGGGGGACGTCAGTCCCCTGAATCGTCTCCGCGATCGTAATTCGCTTTGCTCTTCCCCAATCGCCGCCGCGAGGCTTCCAGCCTCCGACGAATGGCTCGCGGATTCAGGGAGCTGACGCTCCCCGCTCAGGAAGGCAGCGTCGGCATTTGAAACCCGCAGGGCAGGGGGGTACAATCGCGCCCCACGGGCTTCCGCGTCTCTTTCCCACTCTTGAGGTGCAGCAATGATTCGAGCGACGTTGTCGATGGCCTTGGTGATGGTCGCCCTCTTAGCCTCCAGGCCCGCCAGTCTGGTGGCTGCGGACGAAACGCCCAACACTTTGGCGGATATTCAGGAACACATTGGCAAGGAAGTTTCGATCGAATTCGTCGTCGCTTCCAGTCGTGTGCTCGACTCGGGCAAGTTCTGCTTTTTGAACTCGCAGAAGAACTTCACGCACAAAGAGAACTTCACCGTCGCCATCGACTCCAAGGCGATCGCCAAATATGCCGAGACCAACGTCGATGAACCCGCCGAACACTTCCGCGGCAAGACGATCCGCGTGCGCGGTAAAGTGACGTTGTACCGCCAGAAACCGCAGATCGTCGTCAGCGATCCGGCACAAATCACCGAAGTCACCTCGACGCCCAAGTAGCACTACCAACGTACCTGGAGGTGCTTGCGCACCCTTCATGGCCGAGTTACTCGTGCTGCGCGCAGCAGATGTTGTTGCTTGCGGTTGCTCTCCTTCAAGGTGCATTCAACCATGGCGTCTACCAAGCTCAATGCCAAGCAACAAGCGATCTTGGATCGCGAGCTCGCGCAGCCCGAGTACCCAGACAAACGCATGTCGATCTGGGAATTGATTGAGCAGATTCCCGCCCAGGCGGAACGGATCTATGCAATCCTTCGCCCCAGCTATTTGTATGCCGGCTTGCCTGATGAGCAGGTGCGGCTTGCGTCGGAGCTCAGCGAAGACGCTGGCCATGGCCTTTACATGCCGACCTGCCTGCGTGGAGGCATCTGTCGCCGCTTTTCGCTTGATGCTCCGGTGGAATTGGCATTGCGTATGGCGATGGCGGCGCGTTTCGAATGGTTCGCGTCGCAGACGAACCGCAACACGCATCCAGACACTTACTTTCGTCCCTTACTGCAAGCAGCCTCCGCGCATGATTTTGCCGCCGTGGATCGTATTGCGCAGGTTCCCGAAACAGCCTTAGAGAAGCCCAACAATCGCGACTACGCTTTGCTGCTCAGCGCGCTCATTGGGCTGGTGCGCGGCGACGAAGCCAAACTGCAGCAAGCCGCCGAGGCGATGGCCACGCGCCGCCCGAGCGCTTACATCAAAGCGCTAGAGGGAGCTTTGATCGCGGTTGCCGCGTCATCGCCTGAGGAGTTTGCCGCGGCGCTCAAGAAGATGCTGAAGTCGTATCGCAACTACATGTATGGTGACGACTTTTACGGCCTGGTCGATCCGCATGCGATCGGGCTGTACGAACTGGTGCGTCGCTATCGTCCGCAGGTGGCCGTCGCCTTTGACACGAACGAAGCACTCCCCTGGGACGCCGGCTACTATGCCTGGTTAGTGACCTGCGACGACATCGCCGCTCACTTCGAGCGCGAGCGCGTCCCGGCTTCGTTTCGTGCCCACATTATTGATCTGCAGCCGCTCGCTTGGGTCCCGCAATTCATGGCAACGTTGACTGCCAACCAGGCGAATGCGCCTGATCCCAGAACCATCCTGCGATCGCTGAACAAAAGCTAAGGCCGAGCCGCATTAGCAATCGGTAGGCCTATCAAACGCAGACTAAGACAGATGCTGCGTCTTGAGCGCCGCCAGCACCTTGGCGATGGGCTTGGCCGTTCCGTTGACGTCGAACAAGCCACTATGTGGCCAGCGATGTGGCTCGTTATCGGTGAATTGATTCCAAAACAGGCCATGCACCGTTTGCTTGGCGACCAGCACCGACAGCCACGGTTCCAGCCATTCCGCTTGCAGCTCAGGCGTGATTTGCGGATGCACCGTGGTGGCGTTATGGCTGGCCAGTGGATCAGACTGGCTTGAGCTCGGAGCGGTTAAGAAGGTGAGCAGCGGCACACCCAAAGTGCTCCAACGATCGATCAGGCGGCTGAGTTCGAGCACGTCGCGCGGCAGCGTGCCGCCTTGCGCGTACCCCATGTTCAATTCCAGTCCCACGCCAGACAGGCCCAGATCCGCGCGAACCAGCGCATCGGCGAAGTGGAACGGAGGCAGATCCATTTCGTCTTCGCGCAGGTACTCGCCCCACGGCTGATCAAAGCTGACGATCACCGGCGTGCGCGGATCGGCGCGACGCACCGCATCGATCGCGAGCACCGCCAGGCGAAGCTTTTCTTCTTCGGACATGCCAAGCTCGCCAGGCATGTTCAGCCCGGCCGCGCAATGCCAAACATGCACCTGCCCGCGGTAGCGCTGCACGACCGCTGTAAGGTACTGCTGCAAGTAGCTGTGGATCGAATCGAAGTCGTCCTCCCACAGGTACATCCAATCAGGCAGCCAACCAGCGTCCAAGCGCACCAGCGGACCCGAGCACACTTTCAGGGACTTGCCTTTCAGCCACTGAAAGTAAGCGTCGCTGGCGGTCCAATCGAATTCGCCTTCGGCCGGTTCCAGCGTGCTCCAAGTCAGCGGCACCACGGCGGTGTTGAAGGACGAAGTAAGCGTGCTGGTGGCCGCATCGGTTAATTCCGCTGGCAAGCGACTACCTAGCAGGGTCGGCAGGCGGTCGGTCTGTTCGTGCCGCAACGCGAGCACTTGTTCGACGTAGGCAGCCGCGAGTGCCTGCCCAGCTTCGAGTGCGCAGACGATCGACGCCTGCGCTTCTTCGCAAGCGAGTTCCGGCTGTGACTGCATGGTTACGGCTCTGGCAAAGGCGAGCATCGCCTCGCGTTCGAGCGAGCGATAACTCTCCGGCGTCGTGAGCCCCATGCAGTGCCAGACCCACTGCTGATTCCGCAAGCGATGCAACGTGCCGCGCGCCAGTTCGATCGGCAGCCAATACGGTTTCGCGCGTTCCATCAGGCAGGCGGTCGAGAGCATCAGCGGCCCGCGTTCGGGGACCTGCCACAGAATGTTGAAATTGCCCGACTCGCGCACATCGCGGTGGATGACCAGTTGGTCCCCCTCCCGCAAATTGCGGCTGGGAAACGGCACCCCCTCCATCCCAGTGAGATAGGCGTTGTCGACGGCGCCGGCCGGCAAGCGGCTCCAATCTGGCGCGACAAATCGCAACTGACCCATGGTGGTTTCCCGTGGGGCACCGCGTGCCCCCATCAAAAGTCCCCGCCGACGAGCCAGCGAGCTTTCCCTGCTTCTATTTATTTCGGCGAGTCTACCGAAGTCCATAGCCGCCGACAACGGCGTCCGCTATTCGCAGGGCCGCTGGGGGTGGTATAACCGGCCTGTTTCCGTCCCTCTTTCCGACCAATTTTGACGCATGGCCGCACTGCTCACCACCTCGCTGCCGCTGCCCGCTCGCCGGGGCAAGGTTCGCGACGTCTACGATCTAGGCGATCGGCTGCTGATGATTAGCACCGACCGCATCAGCGCCTTCGACTGGGTCATGCCCAACGGTATTCCCGACAAAGGACGCGTCCTGACGCAGCTAAGCGCGTTCTGGTTCGAACGCCTGGGCGTGCCGCATCACGTGCTTTCGCTCGATATCGACAACGCGGGGCTGCCGAGTGAGATCGATCTGGCGCCGCTGCGCGGCCGCAGCATGATCGTCAAAAAGGCTGAGATCATCCCTATCGAATGTGTCGTCCGCGGCTATCTGGAAGGTAGCGGCTGGAAGGAATACAAGGCCAACGGCACCGTGTGCGGCCTGCAACTGCCGCCGGGCCTGCAACAAGGCTCGAAACTGCCTGAGCCGATTTTCACGCCGGCCACCAAGGCCGAAACCGGGCACGACGAAAATATCTCGTTCGAGCGGATGATCGAGATCGTCGGTTCCAGCACCGCGAACGAACTGCGCGAGCGCTCGATCGATGTTTACTTGCGCGGCGCCGAGCACGCCCAAACGCGCGGCATTATCATCGCCGACACGAAGTTCGAATGGGGGCGCTCGGGCGGTGAGTTGATTCTGTGCGACGAAGTGCTGACGCCGGACAGTTCGCGTTTTTGGCCCGCTGACGATTACCAGCCTGGCCGCAGCCAACCGTCGTTCGACAAGCAGTTCGTGCG
>JAEZGD010000332.1 GCA_023417165.1 Planctomycetota bacterium | reverse complement strand
GTGCAGGCCTAACTCATCGGCGAGCTCTTGAGCTTCCGTATCCAGATCGTAGAGGACTTCCAAATGGTCGGAGATAAAACCAATCGGCATCACCACCACCTCCTGCGCTCCGTCGGCAGCGAGCGAGCGCAGCGTGTCGAGAATGTCTGGCTCCAGCCAAGGCTGCGACGGCGGGCCGCTGCGGCTTTGATACACCAACTGCCACTTGGCATGACCAACGCCCTCCGCCACCAGTCGGCACGATTCGTTGAGTTGCTCGACATAGCGACAGTTGTCGGCCATCGCCATCGGAATGCTGTGCGCGGTGAAGATCAGCCTGGCCGCGGCCTGACGCTCGGCAGGGATATGAGCGAATGCAGTGCGAACGTGTTCGATCACCGGCTCGATATAGCCGGGATGGTTGTAGAACATGCGCAGGCGATCGACCTGCGGCGAGCCTTCACCAACTTCCGCCTGGGCGGCGGCGATGTTCTCGCGATACTGGCGACAGCCCGAGTACGAGCTAAACGCCGATGTGAAAAAGGCAATCGCACGCTTCACGCCATCGTCGCGCATTTGGCGCAAAACATCCGGCAGCAGCGGATGCCAATTGCGGTTGCCCCAATAGATCGGCAACTGCGGGCCATGGGCCAGCAGCTCTTGTCGCAGCGCCGCCATCAACGCCCGGTTCTGACTGTTGATGGGACTGATGCCGCCGAAGTGCTGATAGTGCTCGGCGACTTCCAGCATGCGCTCGCGCGGCACATTTCGCCCGCGCAAGACGTTTTCCAAGAAGGGCATAACCTCGTCGGGGCCTTCCGGTCCGCCGAACGAGACGATTAGCACCGCATCGTAAGCTTCAGCCACAGGAATACACAGTTCGATGGCCCAGCAAAAGAAGTCGCCTCAAAAACCAACAATAGGCGCAGCAAAAAAGCCTGCACACCACCCAAGTTGGGATGTGCAGGCGAAGTGACCCCGACGGGACTCGAACCCGTGTTACCGCCGTGAAAGGGCGGTGTCCTAGGCCGCTAGACGACGGGGCCAGCGACTAAATGAATCAACGGCTTGCGTTGTACTAGGCAAAGCATGAACCCGTCAAGTAGGGTTCCGCCACGCGCCGCGTTCAAGAAGCAGGAGAGAAGAACTTATCGGCAGGTTCGCAGCAAAAATTACGGCTCGTTTTTAGGAGCCGGCGATTCGCCTGCCTCGTTCCGCTTGATGGCATCATAGACTTCTCGGCGATGGACCGGCACCTCTTTGGGGGCCTCCACGCCAAGACGCACTTTGTCGCCGCGAATTTCTACGACCACGATCGTAATGTCATTGTTGATGACAATACTTTCGTTCTTCTTGCGGGACAGTACTAACATTGGTCCATTCCTCACACGATCGGCGTCAAGCGTTTCCGCATCGCCAGGTGACCGATCGCCTTCCTGCGGATGATTTTTGCGAATTGGGTGCATACCCAATTTCAGCACCATTCCTTCCTTTCACTCTACGCGCTAGGGTAGTGCAGTCAAGCAAATCCCGGCGCGCTCTTACCTATTTTGTGTGATTTTTCAAGCGGGGTTTGCCTACGATTCCTATATACCACCCTATTTGGTAGATTCAGGGAAGAACTGGACCTTTTGTAGGGCATTTAACGGCCTCCCTCCCTCGTCGCGGCAATCCTGGCAATACCTCGCTTGCGGAGGAGCGCACGCCGCCTATAATCTACCTTCGAATCTCAGCGTACCGACTCGTCGTGCTATCGCTAGACACGTTTTTCGCTTGCGTAAATCGTTGTCCAGCCATAACTTCCGATCAAGCACTCGCGGATAAAGCAGGATTCTCTCCATGTGGCAATGGGCACGCAATATCTGGACTGCGGTGGCCACGGTCGCCCACGGCATGTTCGTCACCCTGCGATACTGGCTGATTACCTACAAAGCCGATCGCGGTACGTTCACCGAACGCTTTGAATATCCGGAGAAGCCGGTCCCGGTCAAAGCACGCTATCGCGGCTTTCACCGCTATGACCTGACCACGTGCATCGCTTGCGACCAGTGCGCCAAGGCGTGTCCGGTCGACTGCATTTACATTGGCAAAGAACGCGTCGAAGGCGCGAAGGGCTTCAAAGTTACTGGCTTTACCATTGACTATACGAAGTGCCTGTTGTGCGCCCTTTGTGTCGAGCCTTGCCCTGTCGATTGCATCTTTATGGGCGCAACGCACGACCTTAGCTGCTACAACCGCGACGGCTGCATCGTCGATTTTGCTCGCTTGCCGACCGACATCGCCTGGGGCCGTGCAACGCTCAATCCCACGGCTGTCGCTCAGTCAAAATTGATCGTGGAACCAGTCCACGGCGGCCCCAATCAGTAGAATTGAGTAGAAGGGGGCAAAGAAATGCAAAACGATCGACCCATCAAGCTGTTCACGATTGACGAAGCCAATCAAATGCTTCCACTCGTGCGCGCAATTACCACCGACTTGGTGCAGTTAGCCAACGAACTCGTTGAACGCCGCCAGCGTCTGGCAATGCTCACAGCGGGGCGCGACCGCGAAGCCGGCAATCCGTACTCGGACGAACTCATCGCCATCGAGGCCGAGATCGACAAAGACGCTCAGCGATTGCGTAGCTATGTCGAAGAACTCGTTCAACTCGGTGTCGAACCCAAGAGCGCGATGGATGGCTTGGTAGATTTTCCATCCATGCTCGAAGGGCGTGTAGTTTATCTCTGCTGGAAGCTGGGCGAGCCAGAGATTCATCACTGGCACGAAGTGGACGCCGGTTTCGCAGGGCGACAATCGATTGCAGCAGGAGTGCTATAGGGCATTCAACGATACTTGGTGCAGGATCGCACGCGAGTATTGCAAAGCGATCTGATCTACCTACAATCTACGGTTTTACAACAGCTCACGTGGTAGGCGGATGCTTATGCCCCCCATGGACGCGTCGATCACGATCGTGGCCTATCTGGCCTTGTTTACCGCGGTCGGCATGCTGTTCCTGTTCGCGAACCTATTGCTAGGTCGCTTTCTTCGCCCGCACAATCCCAACGCTCAGAAGCTTGAGGTCTATGAATGCGGCGAGCCAACGATTGGCTCCAGCTACGTTCAATTTGATCTGCGCTTCTACGTTGTCGCACTGATCTTCCTCGTCTTCGATGTCGAAGTCGCGTTCCTATTTCACTGGGCAACCGCCTTCGGCAAATCGGTGAATCTCGCTGACGAGCGCTTTCAAGTTGCTGCGGTCAGCACCGAAGGCAACGTCGAACTCACGCCGAGCGCGCTCGCCTTGTATCGCGAGATGGGCATCAACAATCCGACACTGCCTGCCGGCGCTGATGTAGTGGCCGCCACAGCCGACGTCAAAATGGGCGCGCAGCGATTTGCGATGTTTGCGGCGCTGGCGATGGGCGTGTTCTTTGTCGTCCTGCTTGTCGGCTTCGCTTACGAATGGCGCTCCGGTGCGTTCGACTGGGTGCGCGCGGTGGCTGACGAACGAACTTCGCAGGAAGGTAGACCGCGCGTGCCGACCGACCCCATCATGGACGAGCAGTTCCTATCCGTTTAACGCTTGCTCCGGCCCGTTCCTCTCTTCATTACCAGGTCCGCTCGCGCGGAAGATGCAATGAGTGGCAAGAGCTTTCTCGATCAACTCCAAAAGAAGTTTGGCGACCAGATCACCGGCGCCAACCTCGAAGCCCTCGATCCTTGGGTGGAAGTTGCACCCGCCGGACTCGTCGAAGTCTGCACCTACCTGAAGAACGATCCAGCCCTGCAGTTCGACATGCTGAACTGCATCACCGGCGTCGACTACTTCGAACCCGATCCGAAGAAAGCCGCCAAAGTCGATTGGCAGCCGCACCTGGAAGTGGTCTATCACCTTTCCAGCACGGTGAAGAAGCACACGCTGGTACTCAAGGTGATGTTGCCGCGATGGAAGAACGACGTGCCTGGCGAGCTGCCGGAAGTCCCTTCCGTGAACTCCGTCTGGCGCACTGCCGACTGGCACGAGCGCGAAGTCTTTGACCTATCTGGCGTGAACTTCACAGGGCATCCTGATTTGCGCCGGATCTTGTGCACCGAAGACTGGGTGGGCTATCCACTGCGCAAGGATTATGAGATGCCGCTGGAGTACCACGGAATTCGTGGTCGTTAGCATACGGGGCAAGTGTTGAACTTGCCCTCTTTTATTGGTTCTAATGGCGAGCCGACGATCTGCCCTCCTTAAAGCGATAGCCCATGCCTCTTCAGCTCGATGATCCTCGCGTCGTGGAATTCGACGTTCGCACCGACGAGATGCTGGTCAACATGGGACCGCAGCACCCCAGCACTCACGGCGTGCTGCGACTGGTCTTGCGCACCGATGGCGAAATCGTTTCCGAAGTCGAACCGCACATCGGCTACTTGCATCGCTGTGCTGAGAAGATCGGCGAGAACCTGACGCCGCGGCAATGGATTCCGTACACCGACCGCATGGATTACCTCGCGGCGATGAACATGAATCTGGGCTGGTCGCTCACGGTCGAAAAGCTGCTCAACTACCAGCTTCCCGAAAAAGCGCGCCACCTGCGCGTGATCATCGCCGAGATGGGACGCATCGCCAGCCACTTGGTCGGCATGGGTGCGTACGGCCTTGATCTCGGCACTTTCAGCCCGTTTTTGTACGCTTTCCGCGAACGTGAGAAGATTCTCGACTTGTTCGAAGAAGCCTGCGGCGCGCGCCTGACCTATAGCTACATCACGCCAGGCGGGGCGACGGCTGATCTGCCGCGCGGATGGCTCCAGCAGTGCGAAGCGTTCCTGACCGAACTTGAACCGATCATCAACGAGTATCACGCGCTGCTGACCACCAACCACATCTTCGTCAAGCGTTGCGCCAACATTGGTGTGATGCCGGCCGAGATGGCGATCAACTATGGTTGCACGGGACCGGTGTTGCGCGGCAGCGGTGTCGATCATGACCTGCGTCGCGACGGCGAAGAACGCTATACCGAAATGTACGACGGCTACGCCTTCGAAGTCATTGTGCAAAAAGATGGCCACTACCCGAAGGATCGCGACTATCCGCCCGTTCCGCCCGAAGCGGTGCTCGGCGATAGTTGGCACCGGTTCTACGTGCGCATGCTGGAAGTCATGCAGTCGATCGATCTGGTTCGCCAAGGCATGGAGCGTTACAGCACTGCCACAGGCGATTGGGGCACGCCGATCAAGCTGGCCACCAAGCTCCCCAAGGGCGAGGCTTATCTCGAAACCGAAGCGCCGCGCGGCCAAATGGGCTTTTACATCGTTAGCGATGGCTCGACCATTCCGTGGCGCGCTCGGGCGAGAAGCAGTTCGTTCTGCAACCTGTCGGTGACGCACGATCTATGCAAGAACGTGCTGCTGGCCGACATCCCGGCCATCGTTGGTTCGCTCGATATCGTGATGGGTGAGATTGATCGCTAGTCTAATCGTTGTTTCGATCGTGCCGGGCGACATCGCTTGGCGATTCCAAGACTCCTTAAATTCCGCAGTGCCGGGGCTTGCTTAGCGCTTGTAGCTTGTGCGATATTTCACAATCTTTCCAGCCGACAGAGGGACCCTGGTCGCTTTGGCACTGGAAGCCAGCCGTGCTTGGTGGTGCTAGCGCGAACGCGTGATGCCGCTGTTGCCTCTCCTCGCAGGATCAATTTCGCGTGGCTGAGTACTTTGATTCCTTGCCGTACATGCCAACCTGGTTGGCTCAATTGCTGGCGGCACTTGTCGCGTGCGTGCTGATCATTCACGTAGTGGCGGTCGGCGCACTTGTGTTCATTTGGCTCGAGCGTAAAGTCTCGGCGCGCATTCAAGATCGTCTTGGTCCCACGCGCACCGGCGGTGGCTTTGGTTGGCTGCAAACACTGGCCGACGGCCTGAAGCTCATCACCAAAGAAGATCTCGCGCCTTCGAACGCCGATCGGCTGCTATTCAAGCTCGCTCCTTACATCAGCTTCGCGGCCAGCTATGCCGCTTATATCGCCTTGCCGTTTGCCAATGGCTGGGCGGCCGTGCTGATGAACACTTCGCTGTTCTTCATCCTGGCAGTGTTGGGGATGGAAGTCTTCGGCGTGATTTTGGGCGGCTATGCTTCGGGATCGAAGTGGTCGCTGTTCGGTGCCATGCGTGAGGCGGCCCAGGTCGTCAGCTACGAAGTCCCCATCGCCTTGTGTGCGCTGGTGCCGGTCGTGCTGCACGGCACGATGAATCTCGACACCATTGCGGCGCGCCAGGCGGGCTTGTTTACGAACTGGCTGATCTTCCACGATCCGTTCACATTTGTGATCTTCTGGGTCTTCTTCACCTGTGCTTTGGCGAGTGTGAATCGCGCCCCATTCGATCTGGCGGAAGCGGAAAGCGAACTGGTGGCTGGCTTCTTGACCGAGTACTCCGGCCTGCGCTGGAGCTTCTTCTTCATGGCCGAGTACGGGTCGATGTTCCTGGTCAGCGGCCTGGCGGCGATCCTGTTCTTCGGTGGTGCCAATGGCCCGATTCCGATCTTTCAACTGCTAGGTTGGGAATGGGATCCGAATGCCGTCGCATTCACCTGGGCGTGGTGGACAGGCGTAATCGCCAACTTGGCCGGTGTGGCCAACTTTATCTTCAAGTCGGTTTTGTTCGTGACCCTGATGATGTGGGTGCGTTGGACGCTGCCGCGTTTGCGCATCGACCAGGTGATGGTTACGTGCTGGAAATACTGCGTGCCGATTGGCTGCGTCTGTTTTATCGGTGCGACCGCGTGGCAGTTGTTCGCCCTGCCGTCGCTTAACGATCTGGCTCCCGTCCGCGTCCCTGGCGAAGTGCGTGAACATTGGGCCGTGCGCGAGGTCGCCAGGCCACCCGCGACGACCGAAGCCGCCAAAGTTGCCTCAACCAGGCTGGGCCAGGGAGGTGACCTGTGATCGCCGACGCCATGATGCTGGCCGCCATTAACTGGCACTCTGTCTTTTTCTTCTTGTTCGCGACGGTCGCATGCGTCTTTGGCGCAGCGGTGTTGTTTAGCAGCAACATCGTGCGCATGGCGTTTTACCTGGTGATCTCGCTGGCGGCGACTTCGGGCCTGTTCTTTCTGGCAGGCAGCGAATTCGTCGGCGCGATGCAAATCATGATCTATGTCGGCGGCACGCTGGTGCTGCTGATCTTCGGTGTGATGCTGACCGCGCAAGAATCGTTTATCTCGATGAAGACGCGCGCCGGCGAGTGGATCTTGGGCCTGATCGTGGGCGCCTCGCTGTTGCTGCTGCTGGTGAACACCGCCTTCAACGTCCAAGACTGGCGAAGCGTTCATCCCGAACTACAACGCTAC
>JAEZGD010000139.1 GCA_023417165.1 Planctomycetota bacterium | reverse complement strand
GTCGACCACTTGGTTGGTCAGTTGCGTGTAGGAATCTTGCAGCAGGCCGTTCACGGCGCGAACTGCCATCCGTTCCGACATATTCACGGTGATGAAGCCCGACACTTTGCCATGCACGCCGATGACGCCGGTCAGCAGGCCAGCTTCACGCGTCGGCACGGCCGCCACGCCCACGCAATGGGCCGAGGTGCCGCACATGCCCAACGCCTTATCGACCGAATCGCTGATCGCTTTGACCAGTCGTGGTTCCGCAAATCCTGCGATCTCTGGCGCTTCCAAGGTTTCGACCGCCATCGCGTCGTACTCCTTGCCCTGTGAAAAACATCGAGTCTTGCAACTATGGGTCACAACCATCGCCAAGAGGCCCAGAGGTGGCAGGTGTCGCTGAATCTGCATGCCCAGAGCCAGGCAAAATCGCTAGAACCGCTAGCACCGCTCCGCAGGCAGGCACTTGCAGCCGCATAAGCGACATCCCTGAAAGCTGCCCAAATGGCAGCATCCCTGCTGCTTCGGCAGTCGATGTAGGTCTTGCAGACTACCTGTCTTGTCTTTTCGTGGCGGAAAGAATCTGCTAGAAGTTGTCCTGTCGCAATAGGTTAGTGCATTTCGAGGCGATCGCTCCCTGCCGTGCGCCGCCCCGGTATTAGAATTGCTGTGGAGATGCACACGGAATCTGTGCGACCGAGGCGAATTATGCACCTTCAATCCCCATCGCTACTGATCACCGACGACGACGTCGACTTTCGTTCGACGTTGCGGGAGGTTTTTGAGCCGCGCGGCTTTCGCACGCTGCTGGCTGGCGACGGCGTCGAAGCCCTGGAAATCGTCCAGCGCGAGCCGGTGCATCTGGTGCTGTTTGATATGCACATGCCGCGGCTGACCGGTCTGGAAGCCCTCCGCCAGGTGAAGCAGGTGCGGCCAATTGTTCCCTGCATTTTGATCTCCGCCCGGCTCGATGCCGAAATCACCCAGGCGGCGCTCGACGCGCACGCGTACCGGGTTCTTTCGAAGCCCATCGGCGTCCGCGCACTGACCGACGTCGTTCGCCAGGCATTGGCGGAAGTCTATGACTGGTCGCTGGAATAAGCGAGCAGTAGCACGCGGCAAACAAAACGGCTCTTCGTCTTACTTGGCTTGGCCAGGCTGATAGATCTGGTCGAAGATACCGCCGCCATCGAAATGCACCTTTTGCGTGGCGGGCCAGGCGCCGAACACTTCTTCGATCGTGAAGAGCTCCACGTCGGCAAACTTTTTCAGCTTCGTCGGCTCGACAAGCTCAGGCAGCGCCGGCCGAAAATAGAATTCGGCCGCCAACGTTTGCCCGGTTTCTGAAAACAGCCATTGCAGGTACTCGGTCGCGACGGTGCGCGTCTTGTGCTTCTCGACGTTCCTATCGACCACGGCCACGGCAGGCGCGGCCAAGATGCTGACCGAAGGGACGACGATCTCGACCTGATCAACGCCCAATTCGTTCAGCGTCAGGAAGGCTTCGTTCTCCCAAGCGAGCAGGACGTCGCCAATGCCGCGCTGCACAAAGCTGTTCGTGGCGCCGCGCGCTCCGGAGTCGAGTACTTTCATGCGGCGATACAACTCGCCGACATACTCGCGCGCTTTGTGTTGTGCCGCTTCCACTGCTCGAGCCTGCGCGGGATCGTGCAGCTTCTGCTTCCAATCGTCGCCGAGTTCGCGCTGTAGCGCGGCACCCCAAGCAGCCAGGTAGTTCCATCGCGCGCCGCCACCCGTCTTGGGATTGGCAGCGACCAACGAAATATCGCCCTGCACCAGGTCGGGCCAGTCGCGAATCTGCTTGGGATTTCCCTTGCGCACCAAAAAGACAATCGTCGACGTGTACGGAGCGCTTTGATGAGGCAGTCGCGATTGCCAATCGCTGTCGACCAGTTGGCTCTTCTCGGCGATGGCGTCGATATCAATACCGACCGACAACGTCACTACATCGGCTTCCAGGCCATCGATCACCGCGCGGGCCTGCTTGCCCGACCCGCCGTGCGATTGTTGCACGATGACCGTGTCGCCATGTTCGGCCAGCCAATGCTTGGCGAACGCCTGATTGTACTGCTGATAGAACTCGCGGGTCGGATCATACGAGACGTTCAGCAGCGTGATTGTCTTGCCCGCTGCCGCCGCGCCGCCGCTGTTGGTCGGATCGCTCGTTGCGGTCGGCGCACCACCGCAACCCACAATCGCCAAGGGGACGACCAACACCAGCCATGCTGCCAACACACAAATCAATCGCATGCACCGTCTTTCGAAACCGTGGTCTAACCGCAGGAATTAATAGTCTTTGATCAACTGACCGTCGTTGCGGCGGATCAAACGCTGATACAGACCCATCTGCTCCATTTCGGATGCAACCTTCGACGTCGCGCCCGTTTGGTTGAAGTCGATCGCTTCATCCAAAAAGTCGACATGGCCGTCGGCAAAGACAAACAGCGAACCGCCAGGATGGTGACTGCTGAAGCCATTGCGACCGCCGCCATCGCGGGCGTTGATGCGCGACTCCGAAGTCCCCAGCGCCATGGGCAAGCCGGTGACGCCATCGTTGTAATAGCTGCGCACGCCCATCCACACGCCTGACAGATCACCCGAGTGGCGCTCGCCGATAAGCAGCGTTTTGCTAGAGCCGTCGGTGATGTGACTCAAAGTGATCCGGCTTTCTGGCCAGAACGACCCAAACGGATCGAGCTTTTGATTGAGCTGCTCATCGAGCGTGACGAAATGCGTCCCATGCACGCCGATGTAGTTGCCTTTCGCGCCCGGCGTGTTGCCGTACTTGTCGCCGGCGAAGGGGCGATCGGCGTTCAAGGGCGCGCTGCCATCGGAAGGGCAGCGAAAGACGCGCAGCGGCACTTGCACCAGTTCGCGCTTGGCGGGTTCTTTTAGGATGTCATTGAGTTCGCCAGTGGGCAACGCCAGGCGGTTGTATAAATCTTTCTCTTCCACATAAGGCAGCAAGAAAGTCGCCCAGCCAAAGCCAGCGACGCCGGTGGGATCGCCGTCGTCGTTGGAACGCAGCGTGCCGGGAGGCAACCTTCCTTGGCCGGCATGATGCTGTTGAATGGCTAGGCCAATTTGCTTGAGATTGTTGCTGCATTGGGCGCGGCGCGCCGACTCGCGCGCCGCTTGCACGGCAGGCAAGAGC
>JAEZGD010000327.1 GCA_023417165.1 Planctomycetota bacterium | reverse complement strand
CGAGTACTAACTCGCTGCAGCACCTTCCTTTGACAAGTTCCTTCCTACATCCAAATTTTGTTTTATTGTTCGGAGCGATGAGAAAGATGCGTTACTTAGTCTTACTTACCCTGTTGATGTTGGCAGGCTGCGGTGGCGAACAGCCCTACACCGACAATTCGCGCGATCCGGCGTCTTATGCAAAAGACGTCAAGCAACTTGTCTTGGAGCACGTCGAAATCGCCAAGAAATCGAGCGAACCAGCCGATCAGGTGCTGACCATCGTCACCGAGCTGAAGCAGACCGGCGAACGTCCGACAGGCGAGCACAAAGCGACCTACGATCAGTTGCTGGAGAAGTCCAATGCGTTGCTGACCGCTTGCCAATCGGCTTCGAATGGCAAGCCTGCAAACCTGACGCAGGCGCTTAACGAGATTGCCGAACTCGCGCAATCTTTGCCCGGCGAAGTGGTTCTCAACGCTTCGCCTTAAAGGTCGCTCGCCTTCACTGCCTGATGAGCGAAAACGCCATCAGGCAGCGTTAACCTTTCCTAGCACTCTATTTTATTTTTTACTTCCGTTCTTTTCGTGGAATTTTCCCGTGCACTTTTCATCACGTTACCGACGGGCGTTTACGCTCGTCGAGTTGTTAGTTGTCATCGCGATCATCGGCGTCCTCGTGGCGCTGCTGTTACCTGCCGTACAGGCGGCGCGAGAGGCTGCGCGACGCGCGCAATGTCAGAACCAACTGAAGCAACTGGGCTTGGCGTTGCATAACCATGCTGACATCAAGAAGCGGTTGCCTCCCGGCGGAGAGCACGACGTGCATCGCCTGGCGACCGGCTTTTCTCCCAGTGGCGACACGACGAGCTGGGGCCCCTCATGGCTCGTTCATACGCTGCCTTTTATGGAGCAAACGAGTCTTTACAGCCAATGGGACTTCACCATTCCGCGGGCGCGAGACGGCGCGAATGGCGTGGTCTCTGCAACGCCAGTGCCGATGTTGGTTTGCCCCAGCGCCGGCTCTTCCACCCAGGCCTATGTCAATACGGTCAACTTCGCGCGCGGTAACTATGCCGCCAATTGCGGGGCCGGCAACGGCTACTCGTCGGGCGATTTCGACTTGAACGCCGAGCGCGGTCCGTTCCACTTGGGGCACTACTATGGTGCTACGTTTTCGGACATCGAAGACGGCACCTCCAACACGATCATGGTGGGCGAGATCCTGGCTGGCAATCGTGCTGGCGATACGCGTGGAGCGTGGGCTTTTCCGTCGGGTGCGATGTTCTCGGGCGGCGATGGCGCGAATGTTAGCCCGCGCATCATCTTGCTTCCCAACGGCAATGCTCTCGACGACAACCGCCGCGACAAGCCAGGGCGCTGCGAAGCAGCCAACGACGATCGCCAATTGCGCTGCACTGCGGGCGGCAATCGCCCGTACCAAACCGCGCGCAGCAAGCATTCAGGCGGTGTGCAAGTCACCTTGGCCGACGCTTCGGTGCGCTTCATCCGCGACAACATCAACGTCGACACTTGGCGGCGCTTGTTAGCTCAAGCCGATGGCCAGGTGGTGGGCGAGTACTAAATTCGCCTGCGTCAGCAAACTGGAGAATCCTACAACGCACGCCGCCTTATCCGCGGCGTGCGTTGTCTTTTTTGAGAAGGCATCTCGCGCAATGGCAACAACGACTTGTTGCGGTTGCAGAGATGATTAGAAGTCGAGCTTGCCACGTAGGCCGACGACCGTCGTGGTATCGAATTGCCCCAGCAAGGGCTCCAGGATTTGGATATCCGGCGTCAGATGAAAGTAGGGCGTCACGGCGTAGTTGTAGAACAACTCGACGCCTTGCCCATCGTGCGGCTGCAGGATCGTTTCGACCAGCGGCCCCAAGTCGTTGCTCAGCCCCGAGTAGAACCAGCCGACGCCAAACGTATCGGCTTCGCGTCCTTCCCAGGGACTGTTGCCGCCGATGCCAGCGCTCAGGAAATAGGCCAGCGGGTTGGGATCGGCATCGCTAATGCCTGCGCGGGCGAACACGCCCCAGCCGCGCGTCGGATCACAGGGATCGGTGACCAGGTACTGATCGGTGTTCCAAAACAAGCACCACGTACCGTTCTCGGTAGCGATGGGAATGTTCGCATCCGGCAGCACGACGCGCGGATCCTGGTTCAGCGCGGTGAACTCGCGACTGTTCCAAATGCCGCCCAGCAATTGATGCCCTGGCAGGCCAAAGAACTCGGTCGGCAATCGCAGTTGAGCCGACAGCGCCACACCTTCTTCAAACAGGTTATCGAAGCCGGAAGTGGTGGTGGTATCGACGGCGTTCAGCACCGTAAAGGTAAAGATCGGCTGCAGGTCGCTCAGAACGACAAAGCCCGCCCCGAGCGTGGAATACGGGATGCCGCGCGCCGCGATCGGATTAAAGACGAACGCGCTATTGAGAAACTGATCTTTGCCGCGACCGTGCGCGAAAGCGTTCATATCACCATCGAGCGTATCCATCTTGCCCGCGAACACGGCAAACTCTTCCGACAGAAACTGCGTCAGCAGCACATTCGTGAGCACGAGGTCTTCGACGTCGCTCTTCGGCAGGTTGACGACCAGCGCCGCAGGCAGCAGCGAGCCCGTAGGCGCGATGTCGCCATAGCGATGCTCGGCGCGCAGCTTCAACATCAAGCCTTCCTGAATCCCAAGCTTGCCGAAATCGAAGTTGGTGACATAGTCGCCGTGGCCGCCGAACGCGAACCCTTCCTCGCGGCCGCCATGCGTCACGCCTTGATAGACCATCGTCTGGTCATAGTCGAACGTGATGCCGCGCTCGGCGAGGCTAGGGCGATAGCCGTACCAATCGCCGGTCAACTTCGTGCGCGGCTCGACGCACGTCATACAGGGAGCTTCTTCGACGTAAGTGACCACCGGCGCCGCGGCCGGTTCTTGCACAGGCGTCTGCGAACAGGCCAGCATCGGCCATGCAGCTTGCAACACCAGGGGAGCACCACAGGCCCAAATGCGTTTCCAACGCCTCATCGGTCCCTCTCCGTCAGCACGCGGGATCCATCCACGCCTACGACTAGCTAGTCTCTGATATCGGCGCGCCCGCGAGCAGGATTACAGCAGTTGCGGGGGGTTCCTCGCTGTGTAGCGAATGCAGCTCGGCGTTTTCCGCTCAGGCGTTACAGTTTAACGAGCCTCACTTGTCGACGGCCTACACCTGAGACGATTTCATACACTGTCGCCATCCCTTAGTTTCGCCCGGCACGGCGCAGTTCGCATTAGCAGGCCACGAGAAACTGGACCTGAGTGCTGAGCCCCGCTTATCTTGAACAGTCCGAGCCTGAGTTGATGGTCGAGTCGTTGGAGCTTCGCGCTTGGTGACAATGGATGCGATCATCGCTACTTGTCCTGCATAGATACACATGGTGGTCCCATGAGTACCGACAATGCTTCTATGCCGCTCAAAGAACTATATCTGCTAGTGTGGAGTCGCGCGCTAACGACCTTCTTGAAGTGGGACACCGAACGGATCGCGCGCTGGGCAAGTCGTTTCGACAAATTGCTGGACGCTCCGAACTCACTTCTCTACCACGAGACGGCACTGCGCTGGGTCGTCCCCATGCTGTACTCACGATCGAGTTTTCATCCGCAGAATATGAGTATTCGCCAGTTTGAGTTCGAGCTTGAGCAAGCGATTGGTGGCGGTAGACGCGAAGACGATCCTGAACTGGATTGGAACCTAGCCCAGAATGCCGTCGAAGCACATTTGAACAAGTTAGGGCAATCCTTGGAGTCCGTGCGGCGAGAACTCGATGCGATGAGTTTCGCCACGGAATGAGCCCGGCTGTTAAGCAACAGGCCGAAGGTGCAGACAGCGACCGCGGTAAGGAGCGAGAACGCCTTCAGGGGGCTGACGCCTCCCGCTCAGGAAGAAAAGAAGCTTACGCGGCTTCGAGGATGCCGGCGCCAAAGGTAAACCCGCCGCCAAAGGCGCAGAGGCCGACGCGCTCGCCGGACTTCAGCGTGGGCAGGACTTCGGCCAGGCAGAGCGGAATGCTGCTGGACGACGTGTTGCCGTGCTCGCGAATGTTGCTGTAGACGCGCGGGCTGATGCGATGCTGAATCGCGTCCAGGATGCGCTGGTTCGCCTGGTGAGGCACGACCAGGTTCAAATCGCTGACCGACAGTTGCTGCTGATCGCAGACGCGATTGAGGCTGGCGATCATCGAACGCACCGCTTCGGCAAAGACGCGCTGGCCCTTCATCTGAATGAAGCCTGAGTGCAACAGCGGCACGCTGAGCGTGGTGCCGTCTTCGCCCTTGGCTGACAGGTCAGGCCGATAGAGCCGCGCCTTGGCTTGTTCGTAATGGGCTTCGCCATACAGCACCGTGGCGCTGGTGGCGTCGCCGAACAGGATGGCGGTGTCGAAGTCGCTGCGATCGACCAGCGGCGAGAGGACTTCGGCCGTGACCACCAGCACGCGCCCTTGCGGCGTGCTTTGCAGATAGTCGTAACCAGCTTGCAAGGCGTACAAATAGCCGCTGCAGGCCGCGTTGATGTCATAGGCTTGCAGCATCGCGCCGGTCTTGCCTTGGGCGAGGCCCGCGAGCACCTGGCAAGCCATCGAAGGCGTGACCGAGGTGGGACTGGTGGTGCTGCAAATCACCAGGTCGAGATCTTCGACCAGCAGCTTCTCTTGTTCCAGCAGTTGCCAGCACGCGCGGACCGCCATGTTCACGGCGTTCTCGTCGCCGGTCGCCCAGTGACGGCGTTCGATCCCGGTGCGGCGCAGAATATCTTCGTTCGTCCGTCCCAGATTGAACGCCAGCAGTTCGTCATTAGTCACCAGGCGGCTGCCACTAACGGTCGCCACGGTCGACAGACCGACATCGAACGGACGACGACCAACTTCGCGACGCGGCAGGTGAATGGTGACGTTGCTAGCGCGACGCGACAGGACCGGTGTGCCTGGATTCTCGTAGGTGACCGGCTTGGTGCGTTGTTCGTCGGCCGAGAGGCGCAAGCGCAGCAGCGGCGAACCGACAGGCACGGTGTCGCCTTCCTTAGCAAAGACGCGCTCGATCAAGCCGCTCGTGGGCGCCGACAGTTCGAAGACGCTCTTGGTCGCTTCGAGCAGCGCCACGGTTTGGCCCGCTTCGATGCGCTCGCCTTGCTGAACACGCCATTCCGAAACGATGACCGTTTCGTCGGCGGGGCCGCTGCCAATCGCTTCGATGGTCGCAAAGCCGACTTCGTCCTGCGGCGGCGCGATCCACGACAGATCCATGTTCAGCAGTTCGGCCGAGACCGCCAGCACGCGTTTCAGCGAGGGGAGCACCTCCAACTGATTCGCAAAGTTGCATGGCACATAGGTATCGGGCCGCGCCACGCGGCGCATGGCCACCGGCACGCGCGACTTCTCGACCACGGTCGCCAGCACTTCCGCGCCGACGCCGCAACTGACATTATCTTCATGCACTACGACCAGCCGGGCGGTCTTTTCCACCGAGGCCAGCACCGCGCGTTCATCCCACGGAGAAAGCGAACGCAGATCGAGCACTTCGGCTTCGACGCCGGCCGTTTCGAGCGCGGCGGCCGTCTGCTCGCACAATTTGACGGTGTTGCCCCAACCGACCAGCGTGATATCGCGGCCGGAACGAACTTTGCGCGAGACGCCAATCGGCACGAAGTGGTTTTCCACATCGCTCGAAGTCGTCTGCTGCGGATCGTTGAGCAGCGCCTTCGGATACAGGAACACGGTCGGGCGGCCCGAAGCGAACGCTGCGTTGAGCATGCCCGCCGCGTCGGCCGCGGTCGAAGGCATGAACACGTCGATGCCGGGCGTGTGGGCGATCAGTGCTTCGTGCGTTTGCGCATGGAAGGGGCCGAGGCCGGGGCGATAACCACCGCAAGCGATCATCAGGATCACCGGCGCTTCGTACTCGCCATCGGTCCGCCAGTGCATGGTTCCCAGTTCGCAAATCAACTGGTTGAGCGCCGGCGGCAGGAAGTCGGCAAACTGAATGAACGTGACCGGGCGTTGGCCGGCGAGCGCGCGACCGACCGCGGTACCCACAATGGTCGATTCGGTAAGCGCTGCGTTTTGCACGCGCTGGGGAAATTCGGTGCTCAGGCCACGCGTGACTCCAAAGACGTCGCCTTTGGGATCTTCGATGTCTTCGCCGAGCAGCGTGACGCGCGGATCATTCAGCAAATGATGATGCAGCACGTCGCGCAGCGCTTCGCGCATCGTCAATCGCTTGCCGCCCGCTTCTTCGCTACCGCGCGATTCGCGCGCCGGATGCGTCAGCTCGACCAATAGCGAACGCTTCGCGCCGTCGTGCGAGACAGGTTCGGGACCGCGCAGCGAAGCGGTGGTCAGCGCCGCCATCTCGGCTCGGATCTGACGTTCCAGTTCCTCAATCGTGCTAAGCGGTACGCCACTTTCTAGCAACTGCACACGCAACCGCAGGACCGGGTCGCCGCTGTGTTGCGCTGCGGCGATCTCTTCGGCAGGGCGATACAGGCGGTGGTCGTCGGCGTTGGTATGGCTGTGCATCCGCTCGACATCGAGCACAACGAGCGCCGGGCGACGCGTAGCGCGCATCTCGCTGATGATCGCGCCGAAGCTTTCGTACGACGCCACGGCGTCGCGGCCATCAATGTATTGAATCGGTACGCCAAACAGTTCGCTCGCCATGCCGCCAGGCAGCGAGAAGAACGTGCGTCCGACGGTGCCGGTCGAGATCGCCCAGCGATTGTTTTCGACCAGGAACAGCACGGGCAGTTCATTGCGAACCGCTTCCGCCACGGCTTCCAAGAACTCGCCTTGCTGGGTCGAGCCATCGCCGAGCGCGCACAAGACGACCGGTTGCGAAGGCTGGTCTTTGACGGCCGCCGCCACGCCGCACGATTGCAAGCATTGGTTGGCGACCGGCGTGGTCATCGGCAGGATGTTCAGCCGCGAGTCTTGCAAGAACGGGCTCATCTGCCGACCGGCCGACGGACCTTGTTGCTTGCAAAGCAGTGTATCGAGAAACGCCTTGGGCGACAGACCGCGGGCGATCATCAGCGCCTTGTCGCGATAATGGCAGTGCAGCCAATCGTCAGGCGTCAGGTGCAAAGCGGCCGCGGCATTGGCTTCGTGGCCGCCGCTGGAGACGAAGAAGAAGGCCTCGCCGCGAGCGGCCAAGTCCTGCTCGACAACTTCCAACTGCCGCGCGGTCGCCATCCAGCGGTAAAGCG
>JAEZGD010000107.1 GCA_023417165.1 Planctomycetota bacterium | reverse complement strand
CATCGCGGCCGAACTGATCGCGGTGCGCCGGCAAAAGGCTTAACGGCGGCGCTCTCTTTTTTTCGCGCGCCCCACCCCGTAGACTGAGGTCGTCGCGAGACGGACTTTTCTAGGCGCGCTGCGACGGCGCAAACCGGAGAGCGGAGACAGGCAATGCACGATGCAACGCGCGGATCGACGTATGCGCTGCTGACGCGCGCCTTGGGCTGGCTGGCGGTGCTGTGTGTCTTGGCGTTATGCGTGCCAGGCTGCGGCGGTTGCCAGGCCGACGATCCCGCCACCGCGGCCAAGAAGAAAAAAGACAAAGAAGCGGCCGAGAAAAAGAAGAAGTCCGAGAAGCCCAAAGAGCCCTTCGAAGACGGACGGCTGATCGTCGAGCCAGGCGAAGGCAAAATCACCTCCAACCTGGTGAAGCCAGGGCACTGGGTCACCGCTTCGCGCGCGTTCAAGTCGAACGATGGCGACGTGGTCGGTGAGTTGCAATCGGCGGCGGTCGACCTCAACGGCCGTCCCCTCGAAGCCGAGCATACGCCGTTTCGCATGGTGATGACGCGCTCAGCGCCGCTGCCCAAGGGGCAAACGAAGCACTTTGAATTCCTCTACTATGTTCCGCGCCGTTACGAAAATCAGAACGCGACGGTGCGTCTGCAAACCACGCTATTTGCACGCGGCGGTGGACGCGAGTTGTTCCGCCCGACTGACGAACCGATGACGCGGATGCCTGCGTCGCAGTATCACCTGCTCGTGCTGGCCAGCGATCCCGACAAATACGGCTACTTCAAACGGCTTGAGTCGATCAATCCGATTACGGACGAGCTGAACGACAACGCGCCGACGTCGTACTATCGTGTCAGTTTGCCGAAGCTCGACAAGCGCGTGCCACTGCCGCGGCATCCGCTGGCATGGTCGGCGATCGCGTACATCTTTTGGGACAACATCGATCCCGAACTGCTCACTCCCGAGCAACAAGACGGCCTGGTCGACTGGCTGCATTGGGGCGGCCAGTTGATTGTCATTGGTCCCGATTCGCTCGACGCACTCCGAGCGAGTTTTCTGGGCCCGTATCTACCAGCTGAGAAAGTACGCTCGCGCGAATACGATCAGGCAGCGCTCGCCGAACTGAATCGTTTCTGGTCGCTGGAGGATAAAAAGAAAGTCGTGCGCACACTGGATGTCGTCGCCGGCAAACCGCTCGTCGGCGTCGAAATGCAGTTGCGCGACGATGCCCGGTACGTCGAAAACACGAGCGATCTCATCGCCGAGCGGCGCGTGGGGCGCGGGCGGATTGCGGTTACGGCCATCTCGCTGACGACACGCCCGGTCGTGAACTGGGCGTCGCTCGACAATTTCTTCAATGGGGCGCTGCTGCGTCGCCCGGCGCGCAAGTTCGACGTGGTCAACGAGTTCATGTTGCCCGAAGTGGATTGGGTGCAATACAAGGGTCGCCGCAATGATCCGCGGTTGATCAGCACGCTGCGGTATTTCAGTCGCGATATCGGCTTTCAAACCAGTTCGGTCGCGACAACCACGCCGGTCGTCAACCAACCTCCCGCCAACGGTCTCGATCCACAATCGCAAGCGCCAACGTCGGTGGTGCATCCAGAAGGCAGCGATTGGCACTTTGATGGTTATGGCTATGACCAGCGCTCCGGCGTGGCGGGCTGGAATGATTTTTGCGCCGCCGCCGATGCCGCGCGCGAATCGCTGCGCGAAGCGGCCGGCATTTCGATTCCGCGGGCCGGCTTTGTATTGCAAGTGGTGGCGATTTATTTACTCGTGCTGGTGCCGCTGAACTGGGGCATCTTCAAGCTGCTGGGCCGCGTGGAACTGGCCTGGGTCGCGGCTCCCATCATCGCGATCATCGGCGCGATCGCCGTCGTGCGCGTCGCCCAGCTGGATATTGGCTTTGCACGGAGCCAGTCCGAAATCGCCATCTTGGAGTTACACAACGGCCACACACGCGGCCATGTCACGCGTTACACGGCTTTGTATTCGTCGTTGACAACGCCTTACAATGTGCGATTTGAAGACGGCGCTGCGCTCGCGCAACCCTTTCCAACTCGGCCGCGCCAGCCGACGTCGGAGTTCAACCGCGTCACGCCGACCACCTGTTACCTGCATCGCGATCAAGGCCTCAGTCTGACCGGCTTCGTCGTTCGCTCGAACACGACCGACTTCGTCCATACCGAGCAGATGTTGCCGCTGGGCGGGGCCTTGAAGCTGGTGGGCAGCGCCGACAAAGGCCAGGCGATCGAGAATCAAACGAAGTTCATCATTCGCGACGCCGCCGTGCTGCAATGCGTTAAGCCGGGCGAGTATATGGTTGCCGAACTCGGCACCCTCGATCCGCAAATGCTGCGGCAACTGCAATGGCAGCCGCTGTCGAAAGACAAGTTGCATGCCCCGAGCTGGGCCGATTCGCCGGTGATGTCACGCCCTGCCGAGGGTTCGACGGAAGTCAGCCTGTATCGGCTGGTGAACCTGGCGACGCAGCAATTGCGTCTCGATCCTGGCGATTACCGACTGATTGGCTGGATGGACGACCATTTGCCTGGGATGGAAGTCGCCCCGCGGGCGTCACAAGTTACGGCACGCACATTGGTGCTCGCCCATTTGCAGGAAGCGCCGCTGCCAGCCATTACCAGCGACAAAAACTTGCGCATCAGCGTCGTCGATGAAGAAGAAGAGAAATCGCCAGACGACGCGCCCGAATCGCCGCCCGAGGCGGGCTTTTGAAGCAGACCTTGCTTCGCCACGCCCCGGAGAACCAACAATGAAACGTCCGCCTAGCACCTACGAGGATCGCATTCGCAGCTGGAAACGCCGTCAGGCCTGGGCGGGATCCCTGTTCTTCACCGGCCTATCGCTGCTGACGGCCTGCTTCGTGGCCTTCGTGCGGTACTTCCCTGATACTCTCGCTACCGGTCCCGATAGCGGTTGGGCAAAAATGGCGATTATTCCGCTATTGTACATCGGCGGGCCAACGGCCGTGCTAGGGACGCTGCTGATGCTGTCGGGGCTGATTTGGCATTGCGTTCTGAGTGATCGTCGAGCAAAGCTTCCCTAGCGCTATTCGCGAAGTGATTCTTCTATGATTGAACTGATCGACTTTGGCAAAGACTACGGGGATTTCACCGCGGTCGAACGCCTGAATCTGAAGATCAATGCCGGCGAGATGTTTGGCTTCATCGGCCCCAACGGCGCCGGCAAAAGCACCTCGATCCGCTTCTTGGCGACGCTGCTGAAAGCCAGCCGCGGCGAGGGCATCGTCAACGGCCACAGCGTGACGCAAGAGCCGATGATGGTGCGGCAGAGCGTCGGTTATATGCCGGACAATTTTGGCGTCTACGACGGCATGAAGGTCTGGGAGTTTCTCGATTTCTTCGCTGTCGCCTATCGCATCCCACGCGCGCAGCGCAAAAAGATCATCAAAGACGTGCTGGAACTGCTCGACCTGGGGCACAAGCGCGATGACTTCGTCAACGGCCTGTCGCGCGGCATGAAACAGCGGCTTTGCCTGGCGAAGACGCTGGTGCATGATCCGCCGGTGCTGATCCTGGACGAACCGACCAGCGGTCTCGACC
>JAEZGD010000319.1 GCA_023417165.1 Planctomycetota bacterium | reverse complement strand
TCGTCCGGCACGCAGTCCGGGCGAGTGCCGATCGCCAGCGCGACCACCTGCGGATGCGCCAGGGCCTGGTCATACAGCCGACGCAGCTTTTCCACGGGGGCGTACGTGTTGGTCGCCGGCTGGAAGTAAGCCATGAAGTGATCGCACGAATAGCGTGTCTTCAGGCGCGCAATCCCCTCGTCGATCTGCTCCCCAATCGTTTGCCGAGGCAAGCGGCGGCTGGGGCTGAAACTGCGGTTGTCGCAAAAGGTGCAACCGCCGGTGGTGACGGTACCGTCCACATTGGGACAGGTGAAGCCGGCGTCGATGCTGACTTTCTGGACGCGATGTCCGAACTTCTGCCGCAGATGGAAGTTATAAGCGTAATAACGCAATCCAGCGGCGCGCCAGTCGTACAAATTTTGGGGGGCCGCAAGTTGCGGATTGGTTGACGACACTTTCCAGCTCGGCTAGTGTTAACAAATGGGCAGGAGGAGTCACCAAGTCCTAATTTGGGGCGGAATTGGCACCTGTGCGCCATCGTAAACCCGGAACCAAATTGGGGCAAGGAGTTCCGCCATGCTGGGCGAGCTCGTACCTGTCGGGGGCGGCGATCCAATCCCGCTCCTTAAAAAGTTATTAATGGTAGGACGTCGCGAAAATTGCGACATTGTCCTGGCATTTGCCAATGTCTCTGGGCAGCACTGTAAACTGCTGCTGGACAATGGCTATTGGTACATCGAAGACCTGAACAGCCGCAACGGCTGCAAGGTCAACGGCGTCAAAATCCAGCAGAAAAAACGCCTCGATCCAGGCGACAGTTTGGCGATCGCCAAGCATCAGTACACCATTCATTATTCGCCCATGGATTTGGGAGCGGTGGGCCCGCCGCCGCCGGACGAGGCTGTCGACCGCGCCAGCATCTTTGGCCAGTCGCTCCTCGAACGCGCAGGCATTATTCGGCGCAAGACCGAAGACGCGCCCAAACGCTACGACCCGACTTCCAACAAGCCGGGGCAAATTCGCGATCCGAATAAGCCTCTGTAAACGCTCCTGATCTTTTTCGCTTTCTTCACCCCGAGGATTGGATGGCTGGTACGCAACTCGCCCACATGGTGTATTTCACGCTCAAAGAGCGCACCCCAGCCAACATTCAGGCATTGGTCGACGCCTGCAAGAAGTACCTCACCGACCATCCGGGCACGGTCTATTTTGGCGTGGGTACGCTGGTCCCCGATCTTGATCGTCCGGTGAACGTGCGCGATTTCGACGTGGCCCTGCATGTGGTGTTCGATTCGCGTGCCGCGCACGACGCCTATCAGCAGGCGCCCCGCCACCTGCAATTTATTGAAGAAAATAAGCCCACTTGGGCGCAGGTGCGCGTCTATGACGCCGACGTTACGGTCTAAGTCGGCTCGCATCACTCCACAGAGCCAGCACAGGCAGCTTCCGCAACCAGCGGACGACCGCGTTGCGCATTGGACGAATTATTGAACACCGGCCTCGTCGCCCGGTATAGAATAACGCCAGTGCTATTCGGACCAATTCTTGTCTTGGCTGGCTGCGGGCATGACCAATCGTTGGTTCAATGCAGGCGTGTTCGTGTTTTGGGTGGCGGCGATGAGCTGGCTGCTGACCCAAAAGGTGTTGCCGCCGCTGATGACCGGCGAACCGCCTGATTACAACGTGGCGGTGGTGGTCGACGAAACCAAGCCGCAGCCGCTGCCAGTCTGCTGGCGATTGGAATGGAACGGCCAACGGATCGGCACCGCTGCTTCGCAACCGTATGCCACGCCCGACGGACTCGAACTTCGCAACGTGGTGCGCTTTCAACGCTTGCCGCTGAAAGATCTGCTCGGGCAACTGCTTGGCCCGATGGCGCCGCTTCTAAATCTGTCGCTCAGCAGCGACGACTATACGCCGACGCTGCACGTCGCGACGCGCATGGAGCTGGATGACGATCGCCAACTCGAGCGCTTTCGCACCGTGGTCGACATGCCTGACCTGCCGCGCTTTATCGACCTGAACGGTCGGATGCGCTCGCCAGGCAAGCTGCTGCTGATTGCGACGGCGCGCGTCGGCGGCGCGGGAATCGATGGCGACCCGCCTCCGCAAGTGCGTCACCGTCACGAAATCGACCTGCCGCCGGACGCACTTGTGGGCGATTCGCTTTCGCCACGCGCGGAGCTACGCAACTTGCATGTCGGCCAGCAGTGGACGATTCCGGTCTATCGTCCGTTTCCGCCCAACAGCCCGGTACAGATCCTATTAGCGCGTGTAGAGAAGAGCGAGTTCATCGAACACGGCGGCGAGTTGATTGAAACGCTGGTGGTAACCTATCACGACGAAGCAGGCAGCGGCATCGGCACCGCGCGAACGCCGATCGGTCGCACCTGGGTGCAGCCCGATGGCACCGTCTTGCGACAGCAAGTGCAGATTTCGAATTTGAAGTTAACCTTCCATCGCCTCAGCCCCGGCGAGTCGACCGAAGCGGAAGGATGGCTGAAGGACGAAGCCTTCGAACAGCACTTCGTGGGATTGGACGATTGATATGATCGAGCTCGAACATTTGACGCGCACGTACGGCCCTAAATTGGCCGTATCCGATCTGTCGCTCACGATCCCGCGCGGCGAACTGTTCGCTTGTCTGGGACCCAACGGCGCAGGCAAGACCACCACGATCAAAATGATGGTCGGACTACTGCAACCGACCGCCGGCGACATTCGCATCTGTGGCATCGATGCCGTTGCTCAGCGCCGAGAGGCCAGCCGCACGCTTGGCTTTGTGCCTGACCAACCGTATTTGTACGAGAAGCTCTCGGGCCGCGAGTTTCTGAAATTTGTCGCCGAATTGTTTGGCATGGATTCCGCCGCCACGCGCGCAGGCATCGAAGAGCAAATCGCCGCTTTTGAACTCGCGCCGTTTGTCGACCATCTGACCGAAAGCTACTCGCACGGCATGAAGCAGCGATTGGCCTTTGCAGCCGCGTTTCTGCATCGCCCGCAAGTGCTGATTCTGGACGAGCCGATGGTGGGCCTCGATCCGCGCAGCATGCGCATGGTCAAAGATCTGCTGCGTCGCCAGGCACAGCAAGGGACGACGGTCTTCATGTCGACGCACACGCTGTCGATCGCCGAAGAAATTGCGGATCGTATTGGCGTCATTGACCATGGCAAGCTGTTATTCTTGGGAACCGTCGACGAGCTGCGCAGGCATTTGTCGCTCGGCGACCAATCGCTGGAACAACTGTATCTGACGCTGACCGAGCCATCGGTCGAGGAAACGCCTTCGGCAAGCTAACGCATGGCATCGATCGCTCAACCTATCGAAGACGATCCGCAGGCGCGCCGAGTAGCGACTGTCTGTGATGTGGGCGTGCGGCGCGAAGCGCAGGTCTTTCAGAAAATCCGGCTGCGGATGATGTGGACCACGCTGCGCCAAGTGCTGGCCGAGTCGCGGTTTCGCGCGGTGGTGGTGACCTGCGTCAGCTTGATCTTTTGGGTCGGTCTGTTCGTGCTGTTCGCCGAAGGCTTTCTGTTTCTGCGCACGGCTTTGGATAATGCCGCGCTGCGCGTGCAAACGGTGCAAGCGGTTTACAACGTCTTCTTCTTGGCGCTAACCGCGATGCTGACGCTGTCGGCGGCAATCATCGCCTATGGCAACTTGTTTCGCGGCGAAGAGATCGCCTTTTTGATGACGTTGCCTGCCAGGGCGGAACGAATCGTCCTGCACAAGTTCCAGGAAGGCGTGCTGTTTAGCTGCTGGGGCTTTCTGCTGCTGGGCACGCCGATGCTCTTGGCATACGGCATCACAGCCGACTCGCCGTGGTATTACTACGCATTGATTCTGCCGTTCATGGCGGCGTTTGTGCTGATTCCCACTGGGCTGGGTACGCTGCTGTGCCTGTTGGTGGTCTACTTTTTGCCGACGCTACGGCTTTATGCACTGTTGATCGCAGCGGTAGTGATCGTCGGCATCGGCGGTTCGTGGGTGTGGTTGGCGATTGGCGGACCTTCGCAGGACATGCTCACGCCCGACTGGTTTGCGCAGATGCTGGGGCGGCTGCGCTATTCCGAACAACGCCTGCTACCGAGTTGGTGGCTGAGCAGCGGATTACTCGAAGCCGCGCATCCAGTCGACGATCCGATGGGCGCGCCGGCCTGGCAAGACAGCTTGTGGTTTTTGGCGACGTTGGCCGCCAACGCGCTGCTGATGCAAGTGCTGGTGGTCGAATGCGGCGCGCGATTGTTTCGCCCTGCGTATAGCGGCCTCGCGGGGCTCGTTCCTTCGCGTCGCCAAGGCAAGAGTCATTGGATCGACAACATGACGCGAGCGGCCCTGTTCTGGCTGCCGCGGCAGACTCGCGTATTAATGGTCAAAGACCTGCAAGTCTTTCGTCGCGATCCAATTCAATGGTCGCAGTTTGCGATCTTCTTTGGCTTGCTCGCGCTCTACTTTGCCAACATTCGCCGCTTCAACTATGGCGAGCCGATGCGGCAATGGATGACGATCGTCGGCTTTATGAACTTGGGCGTCGTGGGGCTGATCCTTTCGACCTTCACCACGCGGTTCATCTTCCCGATGATCAGCCTGGAAGGGCGGCGCTTTTGGGTGCTGAGCACGATGCCGCTTGAACGCCGCACGATCTTGTGGGCGAAGTTTCTGTTCGCGGCGTTCGGTTCGGTGATTCCGTGCTCGCTGCTGATT
>JAEZGD010000029.1 GCA_023417165.1 Planctomycetota bacterium | reverse complement strand
GCATGAGGCATTTGGCCGCGAAACCCGCGGTAAAACTGCCTTTTTCGCGGGGAGGACGGCGCAATCGTTACAAGCCCGTTACTCACTGGCTCATTTCGCCGACGATCCACCTTGCCATGCCACGCCGCAATCGCTATTTAGACCGCGCCGGTCGGCCTGCGCGCCGACGTCTTAAGGAACTTGCTAGCGATGCTAACACTTGCCGCCACTCGAACCGCTTGCGCCTGGGCGCTCCTGGCGGTGGTGGTGTGCGCAGTGAGCAGCAGTGGTTGTCGCGCCTTTCGCCCACGCAGCGAGCTGAGTTTGAAGCAGCCCTCCAACGATCGCGATTGGTTGCCGGGGCTCGACGTGCTTGCCACGGCGGAGTTCAAAGGCAGCGACGTGACGGTGCGGAATATCCGCAACTGCACGTACCTTAGCGCAGACGACTATGTTCTCGACTATTACGACAAGACCTTTGACCTGACAAAGCTGACGTCGGTCGACTTTATCGTCGTGCCGTTCAAAGAGGCACCCTCACTGGCGCATACGATGGTGAGCTTTGGTTTTGAGGAGCAGGAATTTCTGACGATCTCTGTCGAAGCGCGGCTTGAAAAGGGAGAGTTGTATTCTCCGCTGCGCGGCGCCCGACAGCAGATGGAACTGATGTATGTGGTCGGCGACGAGCGCGACCTGATTCAGTTGCGGACCGAGCATCGCGACGTCGACGTCTATATCTATCGCGCGAAGGTCAAGCCCAAAGAAGTCCGCGAGATGTTTGTGGACATGCTGCAGCGCGCGAATGAATTGGTGGACAAGCCCGAGTTCTACGACACGCTCACCAATAATTGCACGACCAACATCGTCGATCATATCAACAAGCTAAAGCCGCACTTCATTCCGTACACCTACCACATCCTGCTGCCGGGCCACAGCGATCGCTTGGCGTACGACCTGGGTTTGCTTGACCAAACGGTGCCGTTTGAGACGCTCAAACGCCGCGCCCATGTGAATGCCCGGGCGCACGTGTTCGCCTCGCGGGACGACTTCTCGCAGCAAATCCGCCGCTAGCTGGTGTCGCCTTTCGCTCTGCGAGAGTAGCGCCATTTAGCGTTTTGCTCTGTAACAGTGGCACTCTGCCTACCTGTTAATCGTTTCTAAGACCGTTACTTTCGTGGACCGACAGGCGACTTTGCGTTGCACTGGGGATGCGCGGCGGATACTGTGGAAGCGTCCCGACGGAGGCGAAAACATGACGCAACTGCGGCACTGGCGCAAACGATGGAGGCGATTGTGGTGGCGTTATCTTCGCCCGCGAACGCTGGGTGAACGAGGCGAGTTAGCCGCGGTTCGCTTTCTACGGTCGCTCGGTTACGTCATCATCGCGCACAGCAATCGCGGCTTATTTGGCGAACTCGATATTATCGCCGTCGATGGTCGCACGATGGTGTTTGTCGAAGTGAAGACGCGGCGCACGCACAGTGCCGGGCATCCTGCCGAGGCCGTCGACAACCGCAAACGCCGTCGGCTGACGCGGCTCGCCTTGGCGTATCTCAAACGGCATGATCTGCTGGAACAGCGCGCTCGCTTCGACATCGTCGCTGTCACCTGGCCAGAACGCACCCAGCCGCCGCTCGTCGAGCATTATATCAATGCCTTCGAACCAACCGAGAAGAGCAGTTTTTTTGGCTAGTGCTTAGCCCTGATAGCGCGCTGGATCGACCATGTCGTTTTCGGCGAATCCTCGCAGACGCAAGAGGCACGCGTCGCAGTGACCGCAGGCAATGTCGTCAGGCGAAGGGTCGTAACAACTGGTAGTCAGGCCATAATCGACGCCCAGTTCCAATCCGCGTCGGATGATCTCTGCCTTCGTCCAATGGATCAGTGGCGCGTGGATCTTGATCGACTGTCCCTCGACTCCGACCTTGGTCGCCAGATTGGCTAAGCGTTCGAAGGCTTCAATAAACTCTGGCCGGCAGTCAGGATAGCCGCTGTAATCCAAGGCATTCACGCCGATGAACAGGTCGGTCGCACCGAGCGTCTCCGCCCAGGCGAGCGCAAACGACAGGAACACCGTATTGCGCGCTGGCACATAGGTGACCGGAATGTCGCCGCCGATTTCTTCGACCGATTGATGCTTGGGAACTTCGATCGCGCTCGTCAGCGCCGAACCGCCGAATTGCCGCAGATCGATATCAACCACCACATGCCTGCGCACGCCTGCTTGCTGAGCGATTTTCTGCGCGGCGGCGATCTCGTGTTCGTGCCGCTGCCCATAGCGAAAGCTGATCGCGTTCAGTTCAAATCCGGCGTGCCGAGCGATCGCCAGCGTGGTGGTCGAGTCGAGACCGCCACTTAGTAGCACCACAGCGGGGCGTTGCGTTTGCATAGGAACCATCTTTCGCTAGCTGAATGTCCGCTGGCATCGTAGGTAACCACCGCGGTGGCGACAAGTAGTCGCCACGCCTTCCATGCTGCGGTTTTTATGCAGTAAACTTGGCCCATCGGTTCCAACCTTACGCGGTACGAGCAAGCCATGGCCCGCAACGAACAATTGATCCGCCAGCACAAGATTTTGCAGATCCTGGAGCGCTATCGCTTTGGCCGCACGCTGGAAGAGATTCGCAACGATCTGGTCGAAGAACTCGGCCTGGGTTCGCTGCACGAACGGAGCGTGCGCCGCGACCTGGAAGCACTGCAGGCGGCGGGAATCGACGTCGACGTGCATAATACCGGCCGTGGCAAGATCTGGAAGCTCGGTCCCGGCGTGAAGGGCACGCACAAAATCACCGCTTCGGCGACCGAACTGATTTCGCTGTCACTTAGCCGAGACATGCTCTACCCGCTGGCGGGAACGCCGTTTTGGGTGGGCATCGAATCGTTCTGGAACAAGCTCCGGGACCAACTGCCCGAAGCGGTCTGGTCGCACTATGAAAAGTTCCGCCAGGTGCTATGCGTGCGCGGCACACCTGCCAAGTCGTACCAATCGCAGCACGGAATTCTCAGCACGCTGCATCGCGCGATCCTGGAGCATCGCATTGTCGAAGTCGAATACCAATCGCCGGGCAAAGATCCCAAGGTGCGCCGGATCGAACCCTATGCGGTGGTGTTTTACCAGTCCAGCCTCTATATCATTGCCGCCGCGCCCGACGTGCCGCCTGGCGAGCCGCGGATGCGGCATTGGAAGCTCGATCGCTTTTTGAAGGCCGATGCGATCGATCAATGGTTCACGCGTGAAGAGGACTTTGATCTCGAAAAGCACCTTGGGCAAAGCATGGGCATCTTTGCCGCCAGCAAGCCGGCCGACTTTCGCATTCGCATTAGCGCCCATGCGGCGCCATGGGTCATCGAGGATCCTTGGCATCCGGCGCAAAAGATCGAACGACTCGAAACAGGCGAAGTCGTGTTAACCGTGAAGGCTGCGCACGAACTCGAAATCATTCCGCGCGTGCTGGCGCTGGGACCCGAAGCTGAAATCCTCGCGCCGGCCTCATGCCGTCGCAACGTCGCCAAAATGATTCGCGAAATGGCAGCGCGGTACGAGGACTAGGCCGACAATCGCGCCGCTTAGGTATCGACCTGCACAAACAGCATGCGTCCCGACGCGACGATCCGCTCCAGTGCAGGCAGCAATTCTTCCTCGTATTGGCTACGCACGCCTTTAATCGTGGACTGCACGAGCACCGGCTCGATCAAACGCAGTTCCTGCAACATCTGCTGCACCTCGGGCGTTGGATGCATGCTGTGCATCGGTCGCCAAGGCCATTCCTCGTCGTCGTTATCTTCGTCTTCATCAAAGTCGCTGAGCAAGTCGACGAGGCTTTGCTTGTGCTCTGGCAGAATGCCTTCTTGTTCGGCCAGCTTGGCGAGAAGCGTCGTGGGATCTTGCTTGGCTTGTTCCAACAATTGCTCAAGCCCTTGGAGGCTGGCTTTCTGCGCCTCGGGATCGATGACAGACGCTGTTGGACTCGATGATGGCGGACAATAACGAAAGGGACGCTGGCCGAACTTAGAAAGAGCCTTGTCGTTGATTGTCTCTTGCGGGATCTTTAATTTTGCGAAGGCGACATTGATAACATCCCAATAAATGCCGTCGCTTTCGACCTGAAATCCTAGATCGAGCACATTGTTATCGGTGCAAACATCGAAGATCAGTCCTTCCCAAAGTTCTTTGCCTGCGGTCGACAGGTCTCCATACCAGTCGTTGCTGACTAAGCGTTGTTGGACGATTGCTTCGAGCGCCCCGGGGCTGCTGTTCCACTGCAAAATGGGATCATCGTCCTCGCACTCGCCATCGAGGTCTTCGAGCCGTTCGGCCAACATCTTCCGCAAGGTTTTGATCTCATGTGGTGTGGGCTGCTCCACCAATCGCCGAAACTTATTCGCATCGATCGAATATAAAATGTAGCCAGCCATCGAGAACTCCCAAGCGTTGCAGAAGAGAAGTAGGCCTGCAATAGCGAACGCCAAGATGGCGACCAATGTAGGTCGCTGCAGAGGCCAGTGTCAAGCAAATGTCTGACGTGCTTAGCGATGACGATGCCAGCGGCAGAGCCCATCGCGGTCGGGACGCACGCGCGCATGACGCCGGGCGAACGCGGAATCGGCCAGCCAATAGGTATAGGCTGCACGAATCTGGCCGGTTGCCGTGCGGCAATTTACCACGTCGCGCAGGTATAAATCGGCTTCGTCCTGGCCATAACCTTCGATTTCATCGAGCACGGCCAATGTGCGCAGCATATCTGCAGGATCGACCTGCCATATTTCACCCGCCACGCGATCGCGGCCAGGAATGATCGCGGGATAGTCGCCCAGGTCATACATCTCGGCGGCGATTTCGGCCGCTTCAATCGCGAGCGGCGCATGCGGCCAGCAAGCGGCGCGCTCTTCACCGGTCTGCAAGGTGCCATAGACAAACACAGAGCACAGGTCGCTGGCACTCATACCTGCGCAGCCTCGCTGACTTCCAAATCGATAAGCGTGCAACCAGCCGCGTGTTCTTTGACCATCTCGACCGTCTTGGCGTGACACGTCAGGAAAATGATTTGAACTTCGCGCGAAAGTTCCAGCAGGGCTGTGATGGTGTCGGTGGCGCGTTCTTCGTCGAAGTTGACCAGCACGTCGTCCATCACAAAGGGCAGTGGTTCGTGAGCGCGGCAATGGTGTCGCACATACGCCAAGCGAAACGCCAGATAGAGCTGCTCTTGCGTGCCACGGCTGAGTTGCTTGGGCTCGCGCTCGTTGCCTTGGCGATCGACCAGCCAGAACTCGTCACCGATACCATGGCGGATATCAACGTGTTCGCCGTGAGTGAGTTGCTGAATCAGGCGTCGCGCTTCGGCGAGCACGTCGTCTTGGTTTTCACGTTGGAATCGCTCGATCGCTTGTTCGAGTAAGCGTTCGGCGAGGATTAACGCCGCCCAGCGATCAATATGCTCGACCATCCGCCCGCGAGAACTCTCGAGCTCTTGTTGCACTTTCAGGGCTTCGCCTTCTTGATGCAATTGCTCGAGCTCCAGTTTCAATCGGCCGGACGTGGCATGCAATGTGTCGATTTGCGTTTGTAGTTGCTGATGGTCGGCCTGCAGTTTGTCGCGTTGGGAACGCAGGTCGTCGTGATCGAGCGTGGCAAGCGCTTCATGAAACGCCTCTTCCTCTTCGTGTTCGCGGGCGACGCTGAGTGCGCGCTCGGCCAACCGCAGCTCTTCGAGCAATTGATCGCGACGCTTGGCGTCGGTCGCCAATTGACGATAGTGCGCTGCGTCATGCGCTTGGACAGCGTTCCATAAGTCTTGACGCTGCTTGATCGCCTTCGCGATTTTATCTTGCAGCGTCGCTTGCTCTTTTTCCTGACGCGCGATGTCGCGATCGAGGGCTTGAGCGCGGGTGTGCGCATCTTGTGCTTGCTGCCAGCGCCGACCTAATTCGCGCACCCGGTCGAGCATCGGCAAAGCGGCGATCTCGGGAGCGAGCTCTTCTGCCAGTTGATGCGAAGCCTCGTCAAACTGATCACGCCCGGCTGTCATGTCGGCAATGCGGGTGCGTAAGCCGGTGACGATCCGCTCGTCGGCCACCGCTTGCTCGATTCCCGCAATCAATTGCATGATCGAAGAAACTTGCCAGTCAGGCGGTAGCGCCAATTGCACGAGCAACTGCTGCCATGCGCTGCGCCAGCTTTGCTCCTCGGCAGCATGATTTGCCTGCTCACGTTCTAGCTCTTGCAAGCGTTGGCAATTCTCGGCATGCGTGCGTTCCAACTCTTGTCGCTGTCCCTCAAGCTGCTTGGCGGAGTCGACTCGCTTACGCGCAGCATCGAGCAAGCGATCAATGCTTTGCGTTTCGTCCGCGAGCGCTGTCCGCAAAGCGGCTTCAAATTCATCGCAGAATTGTTGCGCCTCGTGGCGTGAAAGTTGCGCCGCGCCCAGGGCTTGGGCTTGTTTACGCCACTCGTTAAACATGCGCAGCCAGTCTTGCATGACGGCGGGCGACTGCGGCGTGATCCCAAGCGATCGCCACACGGCATGCCACCGATCCAAGGCTGCGGTGCTGCGCTGGGCGGCCTGCTGTGCCGCCTGCTCGGCTTGTTGCTGTCGCGTTACCTGCGTTTGACGTTGCGAGAGTAAGTGTTCCTTCTTGGCCACTTTATCAACCAGCAGTTGACGCTCGTCGGCCAAAACATCAGCCTCGTGGACCGCGCGCAGAAACTCTTCCGGCAGCGAACCAAGCGGATGTTGTAGCCAGGCAGCAATCGCCTTTTCGCAATCCTGCCCCTCGATATAGTGCCGGCGCACCAAACGCCAACCTTCATCGCGGCGCTGGCGCGCGGCGAGCAAGCGGCCTTGATCTGGGAGCGCGCCGGTCGCTTCCAAGCTCGCTAGATCTTCGTCGGTCTTGCGCGTTGCGGCCTCTGCCGTTTGCAGTCGCTCTTGCGCGGCTGCAAGTTCTTTCTCGCAAGCGGCGAGCGCTTCGCGATGCTCGATGAGAATCGCCTCGATGGGCGGCTCCAGTGCTTCCAGATCGAGCTCGTCCGCATCGACCGTCAACTGCAAACGTTGCCTCAGCAGCGTCAGGTCATGTTCGAGTTGGGCTTCGCGCTTGCTGCTATTGCGTACCTCGGTGCGAGCAGCAGCATAGTCTGCCTGCGCAGCGAGCGCGGCAGTAATCGCCGCGACGGTAGGATCATCGGCCAGCGTCGCCAAACGTTTCTCCTGTCGCGCGGCCGCCTCTTGAAGCGACTCGATTTCGATTTGGCGCGTCTCGGCTGCGTTAGTAAGGCGTTGCCAGCGATCTGCTAGTCCGCGGACCTGAACGCGATGATCGAGGCTCAGTTTGAGCTTCGCGAGTCGCTCGTTGGTCCACTCTGGATGCAGATTGTGCAGACCTGTGGCCACGCGAGCCGCCGCGGCAGCCAGTTCATGCTGGCGTTCTGGCAGATCGCGTAAGAAGCCTTCGATCTTGCCGATTTCCTGCTCCAAGGCTTTGATCTCGGCCGCGCGCTCCAGGAACTGCGGCGCGCAGGCGAGCGTATGTCGTTCGTCCACGGCAGACTGATGCGTCGATTGCAGCTCTTCCAGTTGTGCTTGCAGTTCCTCCAATGACGTTTGCAAAGTCTCGAAGCGCTCGGCATCGCCGGGCCGCAACGCTTCAGGAACATTGAGCGTCGCCATCTCTCGCTCGGAATCCTGTCGTGCACGCCAATGCGCCCAGGCTTTGTTGAGTCGTTCGAGATGGGCGAGACTCGCCGCTAGATTTCGCTGAGTCGCTTGCTGGGCGACGATTTCGGTCTGAACCCGTTTGAGGTCGTCTTCGATCTCTTGATACCTCTGCGGTTTGACGACGACCTCTTTCAGCCGCTTCTTATGGTCTTTAATGACGCGCGTCAGGTCATTGATCGGTAGTTTTTTGGCGGCGGGTTTGAAGAGTGATTCATGCTCTTCATGCAACGATCGTTTGATCTTCGGCAGATTCGCCAGGCCATGTACGCCACCGAATAGGGCATCGGTCAGCGTTTACCCGGCGTTCTTGAAACTGTCTGCACCTCCGGCGAGTTCTGTCAGCGAGAACGCAAACACATTTTGGTAAAAGGACGCGCTGGGCTGCCCCAAAAGTTGCATTAGTCGATCGTGGTCGAGCGCGGTGGTGCTGCCATTCACGGTTCCTTCGACGGTCTGGCTGCGTCCCTTACGACGCTTGAAGTTCAGTCGCCGGCCATCTTGTAGCAGCGCTTCGGCTTCGGCGCTCATTTGCCCGGCCCCGGCAAAGGCGAACGGCGAACTGTGCGGAAAACCGAACAGTAGTTCACGCAGCAGTTGCAGCAGTGTCGACTTGCCGGCTTCGTTCGGGCCATGCACCAGCGCAAAGCCACTGTCGCCGAAGGCAAAGCGGCGCTGCGAAAAGACGCCAAAGTTCTGGGCGCGCACTTCTAATAACTTCATGCCTCACCTCGCAGCAGCTCTGCCAAGAGC
>JAEZGD010000027.1 GCA_023417165.1 Planctomycetota bacterium | reverse complement strand
TAGTCGCCGCAGGCAATGGGCGACGGCACATAGCTGGCTCCCTTCTGCGAACGCCAGGCGATGTGCGTCTCGGTAACGTCGCCACGGCCATCGGGCTTGATCGCCAGCAAATGCTTCTCGGGAAAGCCCGCTGTGAGGAACAGTAGTTTGCCGTTGTACACCAGCGACGCGACGAACTGCTCGGTCGGGCCTTGCATCGACCAATGTTCTTTCCCGATGCGTGGGTCGAGGCTGGTGACGCATTTGCTGCCGCTAAAGATCATTTGCGTGCGGCCGTCGATCTCGCGAATGATCGGCGTGCAATAGCTGCGCGTTTTGTGAACGCGAGCGAACTTCCAAACCTGCTCGCCGGTCTGCTTATTGAGCGCGACGATATATGAATCGCCATCATGATCGCCGTTGAGAATGACGAGGTCCTCGAACAGCACTGGCGAACTACAAAAGCCATGCACGCTGGCGAAGCGACCGGGCCGCGTTACCCATTGCTGCCGACCACTGAAGTCATATGCCGCCACCACCATCTCGCCGGGCGTGCGCTCGGTAAGTGAGGAAAATTCCGCTTCCAAAAACGTGACATAGATCAGCTTCCCATCGGTCGCCGGAGTGCCGCTGGCGAAACTGTTGAGCGAGTGCTTCTTTTCCAGCGGCGCTTTCAGCACGGTTTGCTGCCAGCGTTTTTCGCCAGTGGTTTTGTCGTAAGCGACCAGCAATCGCTCCTGAGTCGCATCGTCGCATGCGGTGAGCAACAGATCGTCGCCCCACACGATCGGCGACGAATGCCCACTGCCTGGCGTCGGCGTCTTCCACAAGATGTTCTCGCCCGTTTCGCCGTTCCAGGTCGTTGGCACCTTCTGCTCTTCGCTAGTGCCATCCCCGCGCGGCCCACGCCACCCCGGCCAGTTCTCCGCCTGGGCAGCGGAGGTGAAGCAGCACAGTAGCAGAGCGATAGGCAGCAGACGCATGAAGGAAGTTCCACTGGGGGAAAGCAGGGCGGGCGCGGCGAGCCTATTCTAACCGCACGCTCGTCTCGTTTAACATTGTGCAGCCCTCCCCCAATTGCGCGCTCGCCGGGCGCTGCGCTCGGCGATGAACAATCAAAACGGGTGGTGACACGGCACCCGCGAAAGGGAGTTATTCATCAAACACGATGGTAAATGGGGCTCAGAAATGCGCCTTAAGTGTCGTCAAGGACAGGAATTGCGACGAGCGCGACAGAATGTCGCCATGTTGAAAAACTCGGCGATGTGTGACTTGCTAAACTGGTGGGTTTTGTAGCTCGCGCAACCCATCCTTCAGGCGAATGTATGCAAGACCGCTTTCGGCTCGATGGTAAGCAGGCGTTGGTCACCGGCGGCAGTCGGGGGATTGGCTTGGGGATCGCGCGCGGGCTGGTCGAAGCGGGAGCCGATGTGGTGTTGGTCGCTCGTAGCGAAGCGGACTTGGCGGCGGCGGCGGAACAACTCGCACCGCTGGGCCGACGCATCCGCACAGCGGCCTTTGACCTGGCGGACGCCAACGCGATCGCCGACTGGTATCCGACCGTGGTGCAAGAACATGGTCCGATCGACATCCTAATGAACAACGCTGGGATGTCGCGGCGTGGGCCGGCCGAAAGCCTGACGCTCGATGATTGGCAGACCGTGGTCGATGTGAACCTGACCAGCGTCTTTGCACTCAGTCAGGCGTTTGCCAAGGAGCGCATCGCCGCGCAGCAGCCTGGTAAGATCGTGAACATCGGCTCGCTGATGTGTTCGGCCAGCCGCCCCGGCACGTCGCCTTACAGCGCGACGAAAGGTGGTGTGCTGTTGCTGACGAAAGCGCTCGCACTCGACTGGGCGAAGCATCGCATTCTGGTGAACGCCATCGGGCCCGGCTATATCGAGACGCCGCTGACGAAGCCGCTTGTCGACGATCCGAAGTTCCACGCGTGGGTAGTCGATCGCTGCCCGCTCGGTCGCTGGGGGACGCCGGAAGACCTAGCCAGCGTGGCGGTGTTCCTTGCCTCGGCGGCGTCCGACTTCATCACCGGGCAGATCATCTACGCCGATGGCGGCTGGCTGGCGCATATATAGTGGGTAGTGAGTAGTGGTGAGTGGGCAGTAAGAAGAAAAGAGTAGAAGAGTTAGTAGAGACGCTATGAGTGTGAATGGAACTTCGGCGCAGGTACCACTGCCGCTACTGATTACCGGTGTCGCTGGCGTGGCGGGCTATAACGCGTTTCACTACTTTCGTCACCTGTATGGCAACCAGGTGATCGGTACGCGCCGCAGCGATAACTGGCCTTTGGCAGGCGATGGCATTGTGCCTTGCGACACCGACGACCGCGAAGGGATGCTGCGTTTGTTCGATGAGTATGGCATTCGTTCGGTGCTGAATTGCGAAGGGACATGCAAGCTCAAGTCGTGTGAGCTTGATCCTGCGATGGCGCGCCGCATCAACGTGATCAGCGTGCACAATCTCTTGGATGCCGTGAACCAGCACAACGCGCGCTTGGTGCACCTGTCAATCGATCTGGTGTTTGGCGGCACTCGCGGCGGCAATCACTTCGAACACGACCACGTCGATCCCGTGACGATCTATGGCAAGACGATGGCCGAGTCCGAGCAGATCATTCAAAGCGATTACCCAGCCGCTTGCATTCTGCGAATCTCGCTGCCGATGGGAATCAGCTTCAACGGCCACGCCGGCGCGATCGATTGGATTCAATCGCGTTTCAAGAAGCAAAAGCCAGCCACGCTGTACTTCGACGAAGTGCGCACGCCGACTTACACCGATTGCATGAATCCGCTGTTCGCCGCGGTGCTGGCCCGCCAGCTCGCTGGGATCTATCACGCAGGTGGGCCACAGCGGCTAAGCCTGTACGAGATCGCGCAGGTGATCAATCGCGTCGGCGGTTACGATCCAGCACACCTCATGGGTTGCCTGCGTCACGAAGCCGGTCCCATTCCGCCGCGCGCCGGCGATGTTTCGATGAACTCGTCCAAGCTGGTCACGGCCCTCGGTTTCGATCCATTCGATCCGTGGCCCCTACACCCAGAATTCGTGCCAACGCATCGGGACTGGCACTGGGAACGGCCCGCTGACGAGCCAGGCTCTCCGGAGCTATTGTCGAAGATTCTGTATCGCAATCCGCGGCGGCCGCATTTGCCACTGCCCAAGCCTCGCGCCGCACGTGCGAGGTAACCAATGCCGCCGGGAGAGAGAGCCACACGCGAGAGAATATCTACCGAGAAAGCGTTGCTGACCGAGCGCAGCGGTCACTATAATTCGAGCGGCTCCGCCTGGTGTTCCCGCCGGACCCTTCTCTTCGACGGCTGCGTTCATGAAACACTCTGCCCACGATCATGGTGCGCTGGACCTAGAGCTTGAGCGTCGCGCCGTGGCGGCAAAGTGGCAACCCTGGTACGAAGACGCCATCGCGTTTAGCGATGTGCTGGGCGTGGGAGTGCGTCTGCGCTTGGGCCCGGGCGATTTCGGGCGATTGACCGATGTGCCAGTGCGCGACCGGGTGCGCCGCTGCTTGGATGTTGATTTCGAACCGCTGCTCGATACCGCGCCGCCGGCGCTCGCGCATCGTTTGGGCGTGGTGGCCGCAGTCGCCGGACATTACCGCTATAGCTGGCCGCTGTTAAGAGCCGCGGCGCATGCCATTCCCTCGCAGTCTGACGCACGTCGCGTCGCGGTGCAAAACTGGCGACTCGCTGCCCTTGCGGCGCATGCCTGGGCGGCAGCGCTAGAAGCCGTGCAAATGCTGGCGTGCGAAGCGCCGTATGAAGTCCCCTTCCCTGTCGCGCATTACGAACCGCTGCGAATGCTAGGAGTGGGCGGTTTTGCCGAAGCCTATCTCTGTCGCGACCTGGCCACTGGCACCCTGGTGGTGGTCAAAGCGCTGGCACGCAAAGCGGTCGATCAATGGCCGCGCGATGTCTTTCACGAAGTGCAACTGCTGCGCAGCCTCTCGCATCCCGGCGTGCCGCGCGTGCGTGAATCTGGCTATGTAGATTCCGACCGCCATCACGGTCCATACTGTGTGACCGAGTACTTCGATGGCATGAGCCTGCAACAGTACCTTGCGCAGTGCGGCGCGATTTCATGGCCAAACCTACGTTGCATTCTACTCAGCGTGCTCGACATTCTGGAGACGGTTCACCAGTCCGGTATCGCGCATTGCGACGTCAAGCCTGGCAACATCTTGCTGCGTTGCGATAGTCACGGCTGGCAGACGCAGCTCATTGACTTTGGCATCGGCGTTAACCTCGCCGAGCCCGTTACAGAAACGCGCGAGGGCGAACGTCGTCCTGGCACGCTTGGCTTCGCCGCTCCTGAGCAGTTGGGCTGCCCGTTCGCGACGCCCATCACCAGCGCCGTCGATGTCTATGCCTTAGGGCAAACCGCCATTTACGCCCTCACACGCCATTTGCCGGGCAAGTGGTCAGGCGAGCGGCTCATACCAGGCGACAGTCCGCTGCACGAGGTGCTGCTCAGTTGCGTGCACCACGATCCGCGTCACCGCCCGCGCGTCGAGCAATTGCGGCGATTCTTGCAGCAGGTCGAAATCGAACACAACCAGGTGCAACACGAACATCAAACCACGCGTTTGCCGCCGCCCGTCAACGGCGACGTGTACTCGTGGCATCCCGAGCCATTGACGGGCTACGGCACTGTCGGTGGCGAGGCGGACGATAGCGCCGCGCCAGATGGCTGGTAGCTTCGGCCTCGCGCCACCTTATTTCTGCGTCCGCTTCTTTCCCGCCACGCGCGAGGGATCGGTTTTGGCGTGTGCAATCGATAGGCCGATCCAACCATCGTCAATCGCGAACTGCTCGATCATCAACGATTGCAAACGCGGATCGCTGGCCAGCTTGGCATGCACCAAATTAAAGCTGCGATCCTTCGCCAGCACCTTGGTGAAAATGCCACGCAGCGCGATCTGATCGCGGAAATTCAACCGTTCGCCCATCAGCTCGATCGTGCCTTCGCGCACGAGCTTGGCATCCAGCGTTTCGTAGCTGGGCACATAGTAGCCCTGCACCGTGAAGTTTTTCCACTTCCGCTCGCGCCCTTGCGAAAGTTCCGCCAATTTGATGATCAGCAGCAGGCGACCATCGTCACAGAACACCCGCACTGGATCATGATCGGCGAATTGCACGGTCACATCTTCGGGTAGCTCGTCCAGCGTCTCCTGCTTCACTGTTTGGTTAAATGTCTTGGCCAGGTCTTGATACAACGTGGCCAAGTCCGTGCGTCGACCTGCAAGCTGCAATTGCTCCAGCACGTTATTGAGCGTCGACTGATGCAGTTGCACGTTGAGCACGCTGCTTTCCGAGGCAGCCGGGCGCGGCGTGTACGCAGCCAACTGCTGCTGACCCGCGATGCGGTAGCGAGCAATCAGTTGCTCGCGTGTGGTGCGCAAGTCGACCGCAGACGGTTCCAGCTTCAGGCGTTCCAGCGGCTCGTACAGCTTGGTGACGAATTCGCGTTCCGCCTCGGCCAGTTGGTGGTTAACTTCGTGATCGAAGCGGTGTTCGGCCTTAGCGGCCACGCGGCCCTTGATTTCGTACTTGGCGATCGAGTACTGCTCGTCGTGCTCCTGCCGGGCAATCGCGCGGGCGAACATACCGACAAACGGCAACGCGTCAAAGTCGGTGGCAATGTCGGTCAACTGGCTGTCGGTATCGACTTCCGCCTGCGAGCGCCAGACGCGCAAGCCTTGGCGATCGATCGAGAGCATCTTGCGGGCATGAAATCGCGACGTGCCTTGGGTATACAGCGTCGCGGGACCTTTGGTCGCGGTCGTGTCGCTATCG
>JAEZGD010000007.1 GCA_023417165.1 Planctomycetota bacterium | reverse complement strand
CGCTAGCTCCGCCGAGCGGCGAATCTTGGCGTGGTTCGAATCCCGCGCGCACACAGTCCATTCGCCAGGCGATCTTCTATCGCGCTGCTGTATTTCCGCAGAGATTCTCCACTCGCGGAGCGAGTGGGCTACTTTAATGCGAGTAGGCTCCTTACGACTGGCTCGCGACGAACTCTTTCCACAGTTCGTCGAGCGTCTTGCCGGTCGATTCTTTCCACATCGCTTCGGTGTACTTGGTTTCACGCAAAGCGGCATTCAGCTTGGTGACCAGGTCTTTGTCATAGGTCTTTTCCGCCCAGGCGAGGAACGCGGCGGTCACACCATAGCCATCGGTATGGCGCACTTTGCGAACGTCAAACCGCGGAGCCTTCTTCGGCTCCATCACGTGATAGCGGATGTAGTCGGCGACGCCTTCGACCAGCCAGACTGGATCGTACTTTGGATACGACTGCACGACGTGCGTGTATTCGTGAATGATCATCCCGAAATCGTCCGGATGATCGGTGACCCACTTCGCGCTGACCGCGATCTTGTTGCCGCTGGTGCCCGCCACGCCACGCATGTTCTTCTTGAAGACAATCGCCACTTCGCCGGGCGGTGTGTAGCCTTCGCTCGCCAGGCGCTCGGCGATTTTGGGATGCCACTCCTCGACCAGCGCCTTCGCCTTGGCGGCCCAGTCGGCCAGTTCCGGTGTTTCGCTGGTATCGATCGTGACCTTGATCGCCGGGGCGTCGTCGGCCACGGCCAGTGCGGGAAGGAAGGCGAAAACAGCAGCCAGAAGCCAAGTGCGCATAGATTTGCTCTTCTTAAGAGGGAGGTTCCTATCGACTGTATGTTACCGTACCGCTACTTATCTTGCAGGTGTTATAGTAGGCGGTTGCGTCACGCAGTTTACCTACGGAATCGCCATGCCTGCCAATCTTACCGCCCAGTATCACAAGGCAGAACAAGCGTATCGCCAGGCCAGTTCGCCGGAAGAGGAACTGGAATGCCTGCAGGTCATGCTGCGCGAGATTCCCAAGCACAAGGGAACCGACAAGCTCCAGGCCGACCTGAAGCACAAGATCGCCGAGGCGAAGAAACAGTGCGAAAAGCACTCGGCCGCCGCGAAGAAATCGGCCCAGCCCAAAATCCCTCGCCAAGGCGCAGGGCGAGTGGTCATCATGGGCGGACCGAACGCCGGCAAAAGTTCGCTGCTCAAAGCGCTCACCCGCGCCACACCGGAAGTCGCGCCGTTTCCGTTCACGACGCGCGAAGCGCAGCCTGGCATGATGCCCTGGGAAGACGTGCAAGTGCAACTGATCGACACGCCGCCGATCACCGCGGACTTGTACGATCCCAACACCATGGGACTGCTCCGCGGCGCCGATCTGGTGCTGCTGTTGGTCGACCTGGGCGAAGATAGCGGCATCGACGACCTGCAAGCGGTCCTCGCGCGCATCGCCGATACCAAGACTCGCCTGGCGAACGAGACGATGCTCGACGAGGAAGACATCGGCGTCTCGTACACCCAGACGCTACTGGTCCCGAACAAGATCGACTTGCCAGAGGCGGCTGATCGGCTCGCGCTGTTGCACGAGTTTTGCCCGCTGACCTTTGCCGAGCATCCGATCTCGGCCGAGCATGGTCAGAATCTCGAAGCGTTGCGCAATACGATTTATGAATCGCTCAACGTCGTGCGTGTCTATACGAAGTCGCCGACGAAGAAGGATCCCGACTACGACAAGCCCTACACCGTCAAACGCGGGCAAACGCTGCTAGATGTCGCCGAGCTCGTGCATCGCGACTTCGCCGAGAATCTGAAGTACGCCCGCGTCTGGGGCGCGGCCATTCATCCCGGCTCGCAAGTCAAAGGGGACTACGTGCTGCACGACAAAGACGTCGTGGAACTGCACACGTAGGCCGAAGCCATGCTTCGACCATCTCGGCATTCATTACCGAGCGGGGGACGTTAATCCCTTGAATCGTCGTTGCTAATTGGCTACATGCCGCCCCTTAGCACCTCTTGAAACGTCTGACCGCACGCAAATGGATCGCGGATTCAGGGAGCTTGCGCTCCCCGCTCAGGCACCCGTAGGACGCGCTGCCAAGAAACAAAAAGCAGGCGAGAGGTAAATGAATGCCTCCGCCTGCCAATATGAAGTGCGCGCACATGACAATGATGCAGACAGAATAACCACGAACCGTATGGGTTTGCAAGGCCAGTCGAGTTAAAATCAAGGTCCGCTTCTTGATCCCACCGCTCGGAGATTCGACATGCTGCTGCGTTGCTTTCAAAATCCATGGACGAAGTGCATGCTTGCTATCGGTTTGGCGCTCGCCATGCCGTTGATGGCCACGGCGGAGCCGAAACAACTAAAGGCTTGGGTCGAGAAAGAACTCGATGATCTTTCCGGCCTTTATCGCCATCTGCACCAGAATCCCGAGCTGTCGTTCCAAGAGACCAAGACCGCCGCGCGGATGGCCGAGGAGTTCAAAAAGGCCGGCTTTGAAGTGACGACCGGCGTCGGCAAGATGGGCGTCATCGGCATGCTGAAGAACGGCCCGGGTCCGCTCGTCATGCTGCGAGCTGACTTCGACGCGCTGCCGGTCGAGGAGCAAACCGGCCTGGCCTATGCTTCGAAAGCCCGCGGTGTCACGCCGGAAGGGGCCGAAACCGGCGTCATGCACGCCTGTGGTCACGACGTCCACATGACCAGCCTGGTCGGAGCCGCACGCTATCTCGGCTCGCACAAAGATCAGTGGCAAGGCACCGTCATGCTGCTCGGTCAGCCGGCCGAAGAACTCGGCACCGGTGCCCAGGCGATGCTGGACGACAAGCTGTTCGAGCGATTCGGCAAGCCCGACTACGCCATCGCACTGCACGTGTTTCCGGAGATTCCCGCCGGCAAAGTCGGCTATCGCGTCGGCTACAGCATGGCGAATGTCGACTGGGTCGATATCACGCTCAAAGGCAAGGGCGGCCATGGTGCGTATCCCCACACCACCATCGATCCCATCGTGCAAGCGGCCGAGCTGATCGTGTCGTTGCAAACGCTGGTCAGCCGCGAAGTGAAGCCGATCGAGCCCGCGGTCGTGACGGTCGGTTCGATCCACGCCGGCAGCAAGCACAACATCATCAGCGACGAATGCCGCCTGCAACTGACCGTCCGCAGCTATACCGACGAAGTCCGTGACCTGCTGCTGAAAGGGATCGAACGCAAAGCCAAAGCGATTGCTCAATCGAATCGCGCTCCCGAACCGGAATTGAAGTTCACCATCGGCACGCCAGCGTTGTTCAACGACGAGAAGCTCACGCTCAAGATCCGCGGCGCGCTCGAAAACGCGCTCGGCAAAGTGAATGTCGAAGAGCGCGAGCCTTCGATGGGTGGCGAAGACTTCGGTCGCTTTGGTCGCGCCGGCGTCCCGATCTTGATGTTCGGCCTGGGCGCGATCGAGGAAAAGCGACTGGAGCGCATGAAACAACTCGGCCAGCCGGTTCCTAGCCTGCACTCGCCGATCTTCTATCCTGATCCCGACATCGTGCTGACCACCGGCGTCGTTTCGATGACCAGCGCCGCCCTCGATTTGCTGAAAAAATAGCCCGTTTTGCGACTTGAGCACCCCCCACATCTGAACTAGCATGCCCACAACACGGGTTGCAACAGTCAGGGGGATCCATGGGACGGGGAAAGCAGCGTCGACTTCAGGTCGAAACGCTCGAAAATCGGTACTGCCTGGATGCTGGTCTTGAGGTTCTGGGCGCGGCGACGGACGAAGCTCCGT
>JAEZGD010000305.1 GCA_023417165.1 Planctomycetota bacterium | reverse complement strand
GCGAAGCGGTGGGCTTCGTCGCGCACGTATTGCAGCAGGCGTAAAGCGAACGAGTGGCGGCTGAGGCGTAGCGGTTCGTCCTCGCCGGGGATATAGATTTCTTCTTCACGCTTGGCGAGCGAAACGAGCGTCGGCGGCGTGATCTCCAGATCGCGAAAGGCGGCGAGCGCCGCGTTCAGTTGGCCTTTGCCGCCGTCGATCATCAGCAAATCGGGGAACGATTCCAGATCGTCCGACAATCGCTTAAATCGCCGGGCGACGACTTCGTGAATGCTGCGGAAGTCGTCGATACCCGCCACGCCTTGGATCTTGAAGCGCCGATAGCCTGGCTTAAACGGCAAACCTTCGATGAACTGGACCAGGCTAGCGACCGTTTCGCCGCCGCCAAGGTGAGCGATATCGACACCTTCGATCCGCCGCGGCAGGTCGTCGAGCTTCAGCACTTTCTTCAGACCGGCGAGCCCCTTCTTAGGATCGGTGTAAAACACCTCCGGCTGAGCGTGCGTATCGAGTTCGCCGCGTTTATCAAGATTTTCCAGCATCTTGATCTCGTCGCGCAGCCGGGCGGCCTTCTCGAACAGCAGGTTCTTCGACGCTTGCTGCATTTCGAGCTTCATTTCGGCGATCAACTCGTCCTGGTTGCCTTCCAGGAACATCTGCAATCGCTTGATGTCACGGCGATACTCTTCCTTGCTGATCCGCAAGTTGCACGGCGCGGTGCACTGGCCGATGCTGGCAAGTAGACATGGCCGAAACCAGCGCCAGCGTTCGTCGTTTTCGTCGATATCGAGCGTGCAGGTGCGAAACTTAAAGATCCGCTGCATCACCTGAACCGCGCCGCGCAGCAATCCGGCACGAGGGAACGGACCATAGAGCTTCACGCCACTGGTGCGCGGTATGCGTGTTACTTCGACGCGAGGGAAGTCCTCGTTGGTGATGATTTGCAGGTACGGAAACGTCTTGTCGTCTTTGAGCTCTTTGTTGTGTTTGGGCTGAATGTCTTTGATCAGCCGCGCTTCCATCAGCAGCGCGTCGACTGTGCTGGGACACTCGACATAGTCGGCGTCGCAGATTTCTGTGACCCACTGGGTGCGATGCTCGCGGCGCGCGGCTTCGAGGAAATAGCTGCCGGCGCGACTGCGCAAATTGGTCGCCTTGCCAACATAGATGACGCGCCCCAGCGCGTCCTTCATTAGGTACACGCCCGGCGTCGTGGGGAAATTTTCGCGCACTTTCTGCGCCGCCCGGCGATAGGCGAACAGGTGCGGTTCGTCGGGAATGGGCTCGGGCGCGCTGTCGTCCGCCTCGGGCAGCAGGTCCTCCGGCGTCGGTTCGTCCGCCGGCACTTCTTCGTCGTCCAGAATATCGTCCATGTCGTCGCGCATAGACATATTCTATGCCTTCGACCACCGCAGGAAGAGGCGGCTTTCGCTGAAAGCCGCCCATGGCGAGACAAACCCTCGCGCCGCGCTTGCCTCTTCGCCTGCGTATGGAACATCGGGCCATTCGTTGGCGACCGGCAAATCCTCTTAGACCATAGCTGCGTACGCCCGCAAATCGGCTTCGAATTGCTTGATGCGGTCGTTGATCTCGGCCTTGGTGGTATCGAGGTTGTGCAGTTGCTCGGCCTCAACACAGGTGAACATATAGAACTTCACCTTCGGCTCGGTGCCGCTGGGACGAACCGCCACATAGTTGCCGGATTCTTCCAGATCCAGAATGACCATGTCCCCCTTCGGGCCATTCAGCTTTTGCGGCACACCGCCGCAGGGCGTGACAGTCAGCTCTTTGTAATCGCGAACTTGCTTCAGCTTCAGGCCGGCCAGCATCGCCGGGGGGGCACTGCGCAGCTTGGCCATCAGCTTTTGCATATTGGCCATGCCCTCAGAGCCTTCCATCTGCATGTTGACGAGGTGCTCTTGGTGGTAGCCGTGCTGCCAGTACAGCGAATCGAGCTTCTCGTACAGCGACTTGCCGCTCGCCTTCACCGCAGCCACCAGTTCGCTGAACAGCATGCTGGCGACCACCGCATCTTTATCGCGGGCGTACTGGCCGACCAGATAGCCATGCGATTCCTCGGTGCCAAAGACGAACTTGTCGGGCCCCTGCTCGTCCATGACGCCGCCGATGTATTTGAAGCCGACCTGCAGATTGCCATACGTTTTGACGCCATAGCTGTCGGCAATGCGACGAATCATGTCGCTGGTCACCAGCGTCTTGACGACGTAATGCTCTGGCGATAGCGAGCCCGCCTTCTTGCGACGTTCCAGGATGAAGTCGGTCAGCAGCACGCCGATCTGGTTACCAGTGAAGAACGCCCATTCGCCTTGAATGTCCGAAGTCTTTGGCGCCACGCAGCCCAAGCGATCGCAATCGGGATCGGTCGCCAGCACGACATCGGCGCTGATCTCTTTGGCGCGCTCGATGGGGGCGTCGAATACGCGTGGGTTTTCGGGATTCGAAACATGCCCTGGCACGTTGGGAAAGTCGCCGCTCGGTTCGGCATTCGGGCCGTACAGTTCTACCTGTTGAAAGCCATCGGCAGCCAGCACAGGCAACACGCCTGAGGCGCCGACGCCATGCAGCGGCGTATACAGAATCTTGGCACCGCGCGGGCCCTCGAAGCGTTGGGCGAGGACTTCGCGCTGAAACGCGGCGTCGACTTCGGCCGTGCAGAAGACCACCTTTTGCTCTTGCACCGCCTGGGCGAACTCGACGGCGCGAATTTCTTGCACGTTCATCACGCGCTCGATAATCGCCTTGTCGTGCGGCGGCAACACCTGGCCGCCCGTCGACCAATAGACCTTCACCGCGTTGTCACTCGGCGGATTGTGGCTCGCCGTGACCATAATGCCGCACGAGCACTTCTTATAACGCACCAGGAACGACAGTTCCGGCGTGCTGCGATAGTCGTCCAGAAAGTACACCTTGAAGCCGGCCGCCACCATGATGCTCGCGCACAATTCGGCAAAGCGGCGCGAGTTGTGGCGAGTGTCATAAGCGATCGCGCACGAGAGCTCGCCTTGGACGTTCTCTTTGATGTAGTCCGCCAGACCTTGCGCGCTCTCGCCGATCGTCCGATCGTTGATGGCGTTCGAACCAATCGGATACATCCGACCGCGGCGGCCACCGGTGCCGAACGGGATGACGGTCCAAAACGCGTCGTCGAGCGCTTGCCACTTCTGCTCGGCCAGATGCTGGGCAACTTCCGGCGCATAGGCAGCATAGCGAGGCTCGGTCAGCCACTTGCGGATATTCTCGATCGCCCCCGCCGAAAGCTTCATGTCCTTCGCCCCGGCGTCGAGTTGCGAAAGGGCCAGATTCAAATCAAACGTCGAGGCGGAGCTCATGGCAAATGACTCAGGCAAGGGGCGAAAGGCGGAAACAGGCCCGATTCTAGGGAGCAGCTCGCTAGTCGATCAACCGGGCAAGACCGCGTATATTGTGTCCATTTGAATTCGAGTTCTCCACCAAACCGCACAGCCGCACCGCCAGGCAGGCGAGACCAGACGCAGCGGTGCTGTCGATTGCACCAGCCACGGCAGTTAGGCGGCTAGCAACAGCGGCCCGGTGATGAACATTCTCTCGTCCAGGAAGCAGACCATGCCAGAACCCATCATCAGCGTCAGCGGCCTGCGAGGAATCATCGGCGAAAGCCTTAATCCCGACATTGCGATGCGGTTTGTGGCCGCCTTTGCCTCGGGACTGGAACCAGGTCCCATCGTGGTCAGCCACGATGGACGCACCTCGGGGCCGATGCTGGCCGCCGCGGTGCGCAGTGCGTTGTGTGCGGTTGGGCGGCACGTCTTTGACGCGGGCGTGCAAGCCACTCCCACCGTGGGCGTGCTGGTGCGAGCCGAAAAAGCCGCAGGTGGCGTGCAGATTTCTGCCAGTCACAATCCGCCAGAGTACAACGGCCTGAAACTCTTTGGGCCCGATGGCCGGGTCATTCCGGCCGAGACCGGACTAGAGGTCATTCGCCGCTATCGCGAGGGCACCGCCGCCTGGGTGCGCCACGATCTGGTCGGTCAAATCGGCACGATCGCGCACCCTTGCCTGCCGCATTTGAAGCTGGTGGCCAATCTGGTCAATGTGAAGCAGATTCGCGAGCGCAACTTCCGCGTGATTCTCGACAGCAATCACGGCAGCGGTGGCACGCTGGGCCAATTGTTGCTCGAGGAACTCGGTTGCAACTTCACGCTGCTGGCGGCCAAGCCGACGGGCCATTTCGTCCATCCGCCAGAGCCCACCGCCGACAACCTGCAAAGCGTTTGTCCGCTGGTGGTCGAAGCCCAGGCGGATGTCGGCTTTTGCCAGGATCCCGACGCGGACCGCTTGGCGATTATCGACGAAACGGGCCGCTACATCGGCGAAGAATACACGCTGGCCCTTTGCCTGGACTATGCCCTTTCGCATTCGCCGGGCGTGGTGGTGACGAACTGCGCCACCAGTCGCATGTGCGAAGATATTGCGCTGGCGCGCGGCTCGCGTTTGGTGCATTCCGCGGTCGGCGAGGCGAATGTCTGTGATCGCATGATCGCTGAGCAAGCGACGTTCGGCGGCGAAGGGAGCGGCGGTCCGATCGATCCGCGCGTCGGCTATGTGCGTGATAGTTTCGTCGGCATGGCACTCGTTCTGGCAGGGCTCGCTGAGCGCGGCGGCACGCTCAGCGCTTGGGTCGATTCCCTTCCACAGTATTCGATCCATAAGACCAAGCTCACGCTGGCCACCGAGCGCGTGCCGCTACTGCTCGAGGCCCTACAGCGTCAGTTCGCTGGGGCGGAAGTGAATCTTAGCGATGGACTTCGTCTGGATTGGCCTGCCGAGAAGAAGTGGCTACTCGTGCGCGCCAGCAATACCGAACCCATCGTCCGCGCCATCGCCGAAGCTCCGACCCTCGCCGCCGCCCAATCGCTCTGCGACGCCGTGGCGAAGTTAGTCTAAGCGTGCTTTCTAATTTGAGCGGGGGACGTCAGTCCCCTGATTCCGCGTTCTCCTTCACGGAACGCTGACTGTCGGCCAACGCTTGCGTCCAAAGAGGTGTCACGCCAAGGCGCGAAGACGCGAAGAAGAAAGCGAGAGGTGACATCTCGCTTCCCGATCAGAGGACGGCCGTCTACTGAATGAATATTTCTTAAGAGTGCGGACCGTGCTCAGATCGCAGTACGTGTCCAAGGGCCTGACGTCGTCAGCTCAGGTCGAAGCCCCGCTCCCCGGCCCCTTCGGATTGCATAACTCTTCGTGGGAAGGTAGGTTG
>JAEZGD010000653.1 GCA_023417165.1 Planctomycetota bacterium | reverse complement strand
CGTCGGTCTTCTGTTGATCGGCGGCAGTGTGGCGACGGGCCTCGGCATTGCCTTTGCCGCAGCGGCCGTTAAATTTCGTCCGAAGCTGTATTTTTGGCTGAGTCTGATTGGTTTTGTTGGACTTCTGGTCACGGTGCGCGCCATTCGCCAGGTGCCCGTGCTGCTATCGATTCGTAATGTCGAACGCCGTTTAAGCGAGACTCTGTAAGCGCGTCGAGCGCTCTGTTAGATTGTGGGCTTCCTGCCAGGTTATATCCCTTGTGCCTTTGCGCGAGCCACTGTCATGCCGACGATTCTTGCTCCCGATCTTGAAGACTTTGCCAACTCGTTGCTTGCCGCCGCTGGCGCAACCGAGTTCGAAGCGGAACGCGTGGCCGAAAGCCTGGTCGATTCAAATCTACGTGGTTACGAATCGCATGGCGTGATGCGCATCCCTTACTATGTCGATCAAATCGCCAAAGGCGAGATCAGTCCCAATGTCGACTTGACGATCCTCGACGAGTCGCCTGCTAAAGTGGTGGCCGACGGCAACTGGGGTTTTGGCCAAGTTCAGGCGCAGCGTCTGACGCACATGCTGATCGAAAAAGCCAAGGCTACCGGTGTGGCGGTCGGCACGCTCAAGCATTCAAGTCACGTGGGACGCCTGGGCGAGTATGGCGAGATGTGCACCGCGGTGGGACTGGTCGCGATCTTGATGGCCAATACGCACGGCGTCGCGCGACGTGTCGCGCCGCCCGGCGGCAAAGCACCGCGGCTGGGAACGAACCCACTGGCGATGGCGGTGCCTCATGCTGACGAACCGCTGGTGCTGGACTTCAGCACCAGCGCCACGGCCGAAGGAAAAGTGCGTGTTCAGAAGATCGCCAAGCAATCGTGTCCCGATGGTTGGCTGCTCGACAACGAAGGTTGCCCCACGTGCGATCCCGAGACGCTCTACGCCACGCCGCCAGGCACCATTTTGCCGATGGGTGGTTCGCAACCTTATAAAGGGTTCGGTCTGGCGCTGATGGTCGACATCTTCTCGGGAGCGCTCTCTGGTGGTCGCACCGCGCGCGAGACTCCGCTGAACCCCAACGGCAACTGCCTGTTCATGCTGGTGATCGATCCCGAACACTTTGGAGGCGCGCACCACTTCGCGGCCGAAGTCGATCAGCTTACCGACTTCGTCAAAAACTGCCCACGCACCGCAGGGTGCGAAGAGATCTTGTTGCCTGGCGATCCCGAACGACGCCTGGTGGCGCGAAATACCGAAGCTGGTATTTCCCTGGATGCCGAAAACTGGGCGGCGCTAACGCGGTTGGCTGAGAAGCTCAACGTCGCCGCTCCGATCCTTGGTTAAACACCAACGACGCGATTGCTCCGACGACGACTCACCGTTTTCTGCTTTTCTCGAAAGGCTTGTCATGCGGAACTTCCTCTCGCTTGTCGGTAGTTTATCGCTGGTGTGGTTGTGGGCGGCCGCGGCGCTCGCGGCGGACAAGCCGCTGCCGATTGCCACTGAAGTCGAAGCGCAGCCGCTCAAGGCGCAGGTGAAACGCCTGGTCGAAGCGCTCGACTTTCTCGGCCAGCCTTTGACGGCCGAGCAGCAACAAGCCGTTGCCGCCGCTTTAGCGGAGCGAGACGATACAGACGCGGTGAAAAGCTTGCAAGCCGCGCTCGATCCGCTGTGCCTGGCTGGCATTACTATTAATCCGGAAAGCCGCGTCAAAGCCGCCCGCGGCGCAGCGCCCGCCTCACTTGAGCAGCACGGTTGGACAGTGTTCTTAGTGAAGGTTTATAACGAGGCCGGCGTTACCGCTGGCCTGCGCGCCACCAGTCCCAATGCCGCGCCGCTGTTCACGCCTTCGACCGGCAGCCCCGCCCCCAAGCCAACAGTGAAGCCGGAGGACGTCCCCGATCGCTGGCTGGAGATAATGACTTTCGACGAGCAGCCGCTGAATAAGTCCCTTTCGGGCCTGGCACTCGAATACCGCCTGGTGCAACTTTACAGCCGCGACACCGGCAAGCGCGAGGCCAAGTTAATCTTTGACGCAGGGCAAGGGACGCAGGATCTGGGCTTTCGCAGCGAGCTGAATATTCTCTTTGAGATTCAGCCTGCGGTTCGTGTGAAACTGGAAGTGCTGGACGATGACGGCACACCCACCATTGGTAGCTTTGTCGTCAAGGACGCGCGCGGGCGAGTCTATCCCGCGCGCTCGCGCCGATTGGAGCCGGACTTCTTCTTTCATGACCAGGTCTATCGCCAACATGGCGAAGAGTTGCTGCTTCCGCCTGGCAAGTTTACGGTGACGTATACGCGCGGGCCTGAGTATCACGTGCTAACGAAGGCGATCGAGGTTCCCCGCCAGGCAGAGCACCGCGAGTCGTTTCGCCTCAAGCGTTGGATTCACCTGGCTGCGCTGGGCTGGCACTCTGGCGATCATCACGTTCATGCGGCCGGTTGCAGCCACTATGAAGCTCCGACCGAAGGTGTGACGCCCGAAGCGATGATGCGGCACATCCAAGGCGAGGATTTAAACGTCGGTTGCGTGTTGTCGTGGGGGCCGTGCTGGTATCACCAAAAGCAGTTCTTCGAGGGCCGCCCGCACAAGCTTTCGACGCCGATCAATCTCATGCGCTACGACGTCGAGGTCTCTGGCTTTCCGAGTTCACACTGCGGCCACTTGTGCTTGCTGCGGCTTACGGAAGACGATTACCCCGGCACCACGAAGATCGAAGAATGGCCCAGCTGGGATTTGCCGGTGCTGCAATGGGGCAAGAAGCAAGGCGGCGTTGTGGGCTTCTCGCACAGCGGCTGGGGCTTGCAAGTGGCTGGCAAGGAACTGCCTAGCTACGAGATGCCGAAGTTCGATGGCATCGGCGCTAACGAGTACATCGTCGACGTGGTGCATGACGCCTGCGATTTCATCTCGGCAGTCGATACGCCGATCATCTCCGAGCTGAGCATTTGGTATCACACGCTGAATTGCGGATATCAATGCCGCATCAGCGGCGAGACCGATTTCCCCTGTATTTACGGCGATAAAGTGGGCCTGGGCCGCGCGTATGTGAAGTTGCCAGAGAAGCAGCCCTTCAACTTCGATACATGGGTCAGCGCCCTGCGCGACGGACGCAGCTATTGCTGCGACGGGCTAAGTCATTTGTTCGACTTTGAAATCAATGGCCTGGCGGTCGGCGAGAAGGGAGCCGGCGGCAAGAATAGCGTCTTGGCGATAGCCCGTGGTGACAAGCTTGCGGTCAAAGCGAACGTAGCGGCACTGCTGGAAGAAAAGCCTCGCGACGATATTCGGCGGCAGCCACTCGATCACAAGCCGTACTGGCATATCGAGCGCGCCCGCATTGGCGATTCGAATAAGGTGCCCGTCGAACTGATCGTCAACGGCAAGGCGGTAGAACGCAAAGAGATTGCGGCCGATGGCTCGACGCACGAACTATCCTTCGACTATACGCCCGATCGTTCGTGTTGGGTGGCGCTGCGAATCTTTCCCAGCTCGCACACGAATCCGGTCTTTGTCGAGGTCGACAAGCAGCCGATCCGCGCCAGCCGCCGTAGCGCGCAGTGGTGCTTGGACGCTGTGGACGTGTGCTGGAAATCGAAGGTGAACAACATTCGCCCGAGCGAACGCGAAGCCGCCGCCCAGGCGTACGATGTCGCCCGCGCGGCTTACAAAAAGATCCTCAGCGAGTCGTCGGATGACTCGGCCGAGAAAGAACCGCGCTAGCTCGCTTGCAAGCGCTGGCGGCGCGGGAGGAGTAGTGCGTCGTAGAGCGCCGTAATTCGCTCAACGTACGTTGGCCAGCGATGCTCGCGCATCACTTGCTCATAGGCAGCGCCGGCCAACTGCGCGCCGAGCGCCGGCGCTGCGAGCAACGACTCGATGCGCTGCGCATAGCCAATGGCATCATCTGCGGCGACGAGATAGCCTGTCGCGCCGTCCTTGATGATCTCGGGCACGCCGGCAGTCGGCGCGGCGACGACCGGCACTTGAGCTGCTTGCGCTTCCAGAATGCAGAGCGGCAAGCCTTCGTGAGTCGAGGGTAGCAAGAACACATCGGCCGCACGCATTAGATCCGGTGCGTCGCTGCGTTGTCCGAGCAAAGTCACGCAGCTGGCGACATTGGCTTCGCGAATCATTCTTTCTAACTGCTGGGTATAGTCGGTCGCGCCGCCACGCTCTACTCCGGCCAGCCAACAAGCGACCGCCCTGCCCTGTTGCTTGAGCCGAGCGATCGCTTGAATCGCTGTCGCCTGACCTTTATGAGGTGCGAGGTTCGCCAGCATCAATACGAGCGGTCGATCTAACGGCGCGCCGACCTTCTGCTTAGCGAGAAGCCTGTCGCCTGGCGCGAATTTGTCAGTATCAACGGCGTTTTGTACCGCAATCACCCGGGTGTTGGCATTCGCGGGAAGCGCGCGGCGCACCGTATTGACCAAGAACTGCGCGCAAGTGATCACCAGTTCCGGCGGCGATTTCATCGCCCAGCGGAGCGCCGCTTCATCTTCTTCGATGTGCACGTGCGCCACGCGCGTTAACCCGGAAAACTTCAGCCCCCAACGCAGCACGCCATACCAGACCGGCGCATGAACGTGGACAATCCCCCGCCCCGCGCGCCGCAGCCCGCGCGCCATCGCCAGGTTCGCCTGGACAGAGCTGCGCATCGATCGTCCCGCTGCCCCGGCGGCGTCATACGTTTCAACGTGTAAGCCGAGGTTTCGAGAGGTTTCGCCAGCGCGCCCGGCGCCGGGAATCCACACTTGAGTCTGCCGCCCCTGTTGCTGCAGGTGAGCAGCCACTTGCAGGCCCACTAATTCACCGCCACCGAGTTCGCTGCTGGCCAATACCTGATGAAAGCAATGTGTTGGCATCAGGCTTCTGCCGACAGTGATAGGCGGGCCGCTCGTAAGCGATTGATCCAACCTTGCGGCAGATATAGCGCCAGCCATAGCAGCGTCGCACGGCAGCAGAGATAACGTCCCCGCGCGGCACGCCAGAAGTAGTTGCGCGCCTCGTGAGTGCGACCTTCGTGCAGCGCATGATAGCCAAGCGCTTGCCGCATCTCGAACAACCGCTGCGAGACTTCCCCAGCACCGATGCGCTGTCGCAACGCGGGATCGGCCTTTAACGCACGCTCGATCACGACGAGGTCGCCTGCGTAGATCCGCCAGGCATTATGGGTCGCATTAGCGCCGTGCAACCGATAAACAACTAACGGCTCGTCGAGATAAGCGAAGGGGTGTTCGCGCGCGATGCGAAGCAGCAGGTCATAGTCTTCGACCGATGCGTTGCGAATCCGCTCGTCAAATCCGCCAGCGTCGAGCAAACAGTTCCTTCGCACCACCACGGACGATAGCGTGATGCGATTGCCCCGGAAGAGACGCAGGTAGCAGTCTCCGCAAAACTCCTCCGCCCCGCGGCGTGTCCGTTCGCCCGTGGCTGGCTGCAAATCAAAGACGGCTGTATGCACCACCGCGGCGGACGGCTGGGCGTCCAGGCAGGCCAGCTGCCGCTGCAGTTTATCCGACAGCCAATAATCATCCGCATCCAGAAAGGCGATGAAGTCCCCGTTCGCTTCGCGAAGCCCCAAGTTCCTGGCGCGTGCGGGACCGCCATTGGCTTGGCGCAGGTACTTTACCTGCTTTCCAAAAGTGGCGACAACGTCCGCCGTATTGTCGGTAGAGCCGTCATCAATTACCAAGACGTCAGTGCGGACATTCGTTTGCGCAAGCGCGGATTCAATGGCTTGCGCAATGAAATGTCCAGCGTTGTATGCCGGAATGATGACGCTGACGAGAGGTGAAGCGGCCATCGGAGGTGTTGTTAAGCGACAGTCGCCAGCCAGCGCAGCGACTCGCCCAAGCGGCCAGCACGCTGTAGTTCTTTAATGCGTTTAATACGCAGAAAATGACTTCCCAGGAACATCTCCTCGGTTAGGCCATAGCGCCGATAGGCGTCGTACAGTTGCTCGACACCTTTACGGACGGTCCACTGGGGTTGATAAGTTGGCAGCAGCCGCGCAATCTTATCGCAATTGACGCGGTAGCAGCGCGCGTCGGGACCTCCGTCGGCCGCATACCTGATGGTGCTACCCGGCACGACCTGCCGCACCATCTCGGCAACCTCGGAGATGCGATA
>JAEZGD010000632.1 GCA_023417165.1 Planctomycetota bacterium | reverse complement strand
GGCCGGGTCATCGGCCGGCAAACGCCCTACGGCCAGATCCGGAATCGAATCATCGTCGAGATCGGCGAAGTAGTTGTCCGTGGGGATCTCTGCTTCGGAGCCCCACAGAACATTGATCTTGGCCTTTTCGTAATGCATCGGCACGATGCGGGACCGCGCCGCCCGGTCGTCGTTGACATCGACCGCGCCGTCCCCCACCAGCAACACATACTTCAGCTTGCCGTGTTGGGCGGCTTCGCGCAGCGACGCGCGCAGGTCTTCTTTCTTGAGCGTGTTGGGCAAGTGGCCGATGGTATGCCCTTGCGCCTGGCGATGAGCGAACCACGGCTGCAGCGCAGGCAACATGTCGTCGGCCGCCACGACAATCACGTCGGGCTGCGGCGACGGCGTAGCAGCCGGGCTAACCAGCATCAGCAGCGAACAAAGCCAAACCGACATGCGCGAGTTCCCTTCGCAAATCCGTGCGAACGGCCCATCCTTGGCCGACGGAGATAGAACGTCTCTGCAAGTGTACCCCGGCCGAAAAGCCTGAGGCAATGGCGAAGTGTGCTGCTAGCGGCAACCGGCCCGGCAAACGCCGCTTTCCGCCCCGGCAAAGGAGCGGGATGTGAAAGCTTGCTTGCTGCTGGCGCCGGACCCTATCATGGACACTTCTTTTCCTCTCCCGCTGGAGCGTGCCGATGACTGGCTTTGTCTGCGCAACCTTGTTGTTACTGGGCGCCGATCCGGCGGTGCTGTCGTCCGAGTTCATCTACGAGAAGGCGCCGTTCCCCAGTTGTCACGCGTCGACCATCGTCGAAACCAAAGCGGGCCTAGTAACCGCGTGGTTTGGCGGTTCGGATGAAGGTCGCAATGACGTCGGCATCTGGCTCTCGCGCAAAGTCGATGGCCAATGGACCGAGCCGGTCGAAGTGGCCAACGGCATCGTTGGCGAGAAACGCTATCCCTGCTGGAACCCGGTGCTGTTTCAGCCCAGTCAGGGACCGCTACTGCTGTTCTATAAAGTCGGCCCCAAGCCGAGTAGTTGGTGGGGCGTGCTGAAGACTTCGGACGATCACGGTCGCACCTGGTCCGAGGCACAGCGCTTGCCGGAAGGCATCTTGGGCCCGGTCAAGAACAAGCCGATCGAACTCGCCAGCGGCGAGCTACTCGCTGGTTCCAGCAGCGAGCACGCTGGCTGGCGCGTCCACTTCGAACGCTTGACCGACCACGGTCGCAAAGGAACGATCGTCAAGCCCGCCGCGCAACAGCCCGAGATCGACGCCATTCAGCCCAGCATTCTCACGCACGCCGATGGCCGCCTGCAGGCGATTGGTCGCACGCGTCAAAGCGGCAAGCTCTTCAGTACCTGGTCGAAAGACAAAGGACAAACCTGGAGCGCGCTGAAGTTGATCGACCTGCCCAATCCCAATTCCGGGACCGACGCGCTGACATTAAAAGATGGTCGCCACTTGCTGGTCTATAACCACACACCCAAGGGCCGCAGTCCGTTGAACATCGCCCTATCGAAAGATGGCGAGACGTGGACAACCGCAGCCGTGCTCGAAGACCAGCCTGGCGAGTATTCGTATCCGGCGGTGATTCAAACGGCCGATGGCCAGGTGCACGTGACCTACACCTGGAAGCGTCAAAAGATCAAGCACATCACGCTCGACCCTGCCAAGCTCAAGTAGGACGAAGCCGTGCTTCGTCCATTTACTTCGCGTAACAGCAACTATCCCTTCGCCGCATGCTCCAGCAATAGTTGCTGCAGCGCCTGATGCTGGACGGGCTTGACCAGGTGCGAATCGAAGCCTGCGGCGCGCGTCCGCTCGCGATCTTCGTCCTGGTCACTGCCGGTAAGCGCGATCAGCAACATTTGAGATCCGGTCGGCAGCTTGCGAATCATGGTCGCGGCTGCGCAGCCATCGAGGCGCGGCATTCCTAAATCCAGCAGCACTGCATCCGGCGTCAATGTGGTCGCTTGATCGACGGCCGCCTGACCATCGTAAGCGGTGTGCGCTTCGTGCCCTAAGATGCGCAGCATCATCGCCAACGTATCGGCAGCGTCGCGGTTATCGTCGACGATCAGCACACGCAGCTTGGACGGTTTGGTCCCTGCGGATAAGGTCATAACAGAAGTCACCCACGCCAGTTCGATAATGCCGTTAAAAAACAGGTTTCGTATTCTACCGCAGGCATCAAGGACTGTCTGCCCGTTGTCGGCGTGTCTCGCTTATGCCGGCACACCGCGAGGGCGGACGAGCGACTTCAGCTCTAGCAAGGTTTGTTCCGCAATTGCCGCCGCATGATAGCTTTGCTGCACCGCCTGGCGTCCTTGCTGGCCCAGCATCGCCCGGCGCTCGTGATCGAGTAACAACGCATGCAAAGCCTTGGCTAGTACGGCCGCATCGAGCGGAGGCACCAACACGCCGCCCCCCGTCGCCGCTAACAATTCCGGAAAAGCTCCGTGAGCTGGTTGCACCACCGGCACGCCAGCCGCCAGCGCTTCGAGCACAAATAGTCCCTTCGGTTCGCGATAGGTCGTCGGCACCGACAGCACGCCAATTTTCCGCAAAAATTCGAGTTTCTGTGCGCGATCGATTTCGCCCCAATGCGTGAACGCCTCGCCATGCCCGGCGGCGCGCAGCTTCTGAAACTGCTCGTCGGCGTACGCTTTGTGCTGCGGTCCCAACCAACCCGCAATCTCCAGCCGCGCGTCCTCCATCCCAGGCCATTGCTTCAGTTGCAGAAACGCATCGACGAGCAGATGCAAACCTTTCTCCGGCGCGAGCCGCGCCAGATAGCCAATCGTGGGAACGGATGACGTCGGCGCGCTCGTCGCAGCCGTGTTCGCG
>JAEZGD010000626.1 GCA_023417165.1 Planctomycetota bacterium | reverse complement strand
CGCCAGCTTCGCCGGATGGCTGGGGAAGTCGGAGGGCCTTCGTCACGAGACTGGTTCATGTCGTGTGGAGCGCAGTGAGTTAAGGTTGCGAGGACGCGCCGCTCGTGGCCGCAAGATCGAAGATCGTCCAGACGTTGGCTCGGCGGCGCAGGTGGACGAGGTAGTCTCGCTCGGCGATCGCGCGACGATTGACGAGGATCTCCCGTTCGATGTGGGGAGTCGCCTGCTCCAACGAGGCCGCCCGCCCCTGCCGTCGTTCGATGACGCGTACCACATAAACTTGGTGCTCATCATAGAGGATAGGACTGATCGTGCCGACAGGGAGTACGAACAGCCAATGATTCAAGTCGGCCGTGGCGCCCTGGTCTTTGCGCGTCCAGGAGTGCGACTCAGTCGTCACGCGTTTGAGATCGATCCCTCTGGGCTGGGGGCTGGCAATGCCTTGCGCTCGATCGCGTAAGTAGACGATGGCAGATTCGGCATTCTGCCGAGAGCCGAAGCGATCGATCGCAGCCGACATGCGCTCCCACCGCACTTCGGCTGGCGGCTGATAGTGCTCTAAGCGGGCTCGATAGTGACTGAAGATCTCTTGCCGATCAACAACCGGGCTGACATGGACGTAGTTCGCCAGATGCTGTGCAGCGAGTACTTCTTCTTCGGCAGTTCCTGTAACAGGCTTCTTGCCATACGACGTTTGTGCAATGCCACCTTGCAGCGCACGGGCATCCTGACAGATGAGCTTATTGTCAATGCATTTAATCAGTTCCGCGCGCATCGTCGCAATTGAGCGATCGCGCTCGCCACGCCGCTCGAGTGAAGCGATAACATCGCGCTCATAGATGGGTTCGCCATTAACCTCCGCGACGACCGTGGACGCCTCTTGCTGCGCCTCTTGTATGACCATCTGAAAATCGACCGGCATCACGCGCTCGTCGTGGTGCATCTCGTGATCGGCGTGGGCGGTGCGGCAGCGTGGGCAATAACGTGCCGGCGTGGGCTGCGAAGGAGCCAGTGTCTGTGGCTGACGCGCCGTCTCGATTGCTGCAGGCTGACTGATGGCCGTGGGTGGCGGTCCGCTAGGAGGTCCTTCCGGAGGCAGGCCTTCAGGCGACACCGCATCAGGGCCTTCGGTCGGCAGATCACTCGTCATCACCGCTGGTCCGCCGCATGCCGCTAACGCCAGGCGAGCAGCACGACGCACGCGCGCACTGGGTTCGACATAGCAGCCTTGGCTATCCATCTCATTTGCCAGGCGTTCCAATCGCTTGGTAATCGCAGGCGAGCAACAACTGTTGGCCTTGCAGACCGCACACGGGCCGCCGGCTAAGGTACGCACAGCCAAAACGGCTTCATAACGAACGACTTCCGTGCAATCATCAAGCGCTGCGAGAATGGCCTTTTCAATATCCGGGAAACAATCCGTGCAACCTAATTTCGCCAGATAGCGCAGGGCTTTCACCTTCTGCGCCGCTTGATCCTCGAAGGCCTTGGCTTCGGCCGCCGCTTTGACGGCTGGCGGTGCATTGGCCGACATGTTGGCCGGATCGGTGATCGCCAGCAGCGGCGGCTTGGCTTCCAAACCAGGAAAGCGGCTGCCTAGCCGATTGCGCGCTCGATTGAATAGACCGCCAATGCCTTGCGCTAAACCTTTGACACCCAAGAACTCCCACAGCGTTGGATGGGGACAACACGTTTCCGCAGGAGGCGAGACGTTCACCACTGTTCCCGCTCCAGCGGCTGTGGTGGTGGGTAGGGGCGGCGTAGCGGGTGCTGGCGGTACAGGCGGCGTACTTGCGCATCCCGATGCGGCAATCGCAAATACGAGAAGAAACACCAGTTTCTTGGACCGTCGATGCATGCCACTGATTAGACGAGAGAAGCACACAATCCGCACGTGGCAACCGCGCATTGGATTGTACTCAGGTCGTATCGTCTACCGATTCCGCTGACCTTGACGATTCGGCAAAGAATTCCGCGCGGCGGCTAATGACAGCAATGCTTGCTGACTGCTAGCGGACCTGAAGTTCGATCGATGGCACAACGTCTGGTAATGGCTTTACTGTGATCTCTACTTCTGCAGTGCTGACTTTATTACGCACAATTCCGCGCGCCGCGACTTTGTACTTTCCTGCTGGCACCTTCTTGATTGCAAACCGTCCCTGAGCATCACTGATCACCGGCGCCAGCTCCAGCGGCGGCTCGCCTTGTAACGTGACTTCGAATCCTTCCAAGTTCCGTTTGCCGAATTGCACGACGCCCGTCACGGTATTTGTGGTTTCACCGCCTTCCGTGCCGGTGCCCGCAATGATCAGGCCTTTTAACGGCAGAAACTCACTTACATTTCCCACACGATCGCTGGCGCGCACCAGTATGGTGTAGCTGCCTGGCGCGAGGTCTGTGGTGGGCAATTTAACTTCGTAACGCCCTGCTTTATTAAGAGTCGCTGGCAGCGGAGCGGCTTGCTCGCCAAATGCGCCCGCTCCGGCCGCATCAATGGCAACCTCCACCTTGTCGATGCCGCTTTGCGCCTCGTCAATCATTAGCATCGAAAGAGTCACTTCCGTGCCTGCGCTAACCGTTCGCGAAGGCGACAGTTGCGGCAAATCGAAGTGCGGCGCGGCGCCATCCAGCATGACCTCGACCGGCTTGCTGAAATACTCGTTGTCGCCAATCACAGCGCGAACCAGCACATTGGCCCTGATGTTCTGCAGACCGGCCGTGGGTACATCCACTTTCAAATCACCGACACGCGTTGTCAGGTGCACCAAACCATCTTCGGCTAGTGGGGCCAGCGTCACCTCCGCGTGGCGATCGCTGAAAAGCCGCACGACGGGATCTTGTCGCAGTTCACGATCACGCCGCTCATCGATGCCGACTTCCAACCGATCGGTGCTGCTCAGCAGCGTTCCAGAAGGCAGGTCGACCCGTAGCTCCACGGGCATCGTCGCCGTAGGCGCACGATAAGAACTGCCGCTGGGTAGCCTGGCCACTTCCAACTCCACGCGTTCGCGCGGTGCGAGGTTTTCGTGCTCGCCAGAGCAAGGCACTTCGAAGGTAAACGCGCGTGGATACTCATCCACATCAAGATGCACGATCACTTTTCGGCCTGCCTGCGGCGGGATCTCGCCTGAGAGCACCACCTCCCCCGCCCCGCTCACAACATCATTGGTCCGGGCTTGCGCGCCGGCCTTGAGTGCCTCCTGAAAGTCAGCCTGAACTTTGACGCCCTCGCGCGGCAGCAACCGCTCATCGATCGCCGAGATCCGCAATTCCACGCGCTGGCGACGCTCGCTATAACCGGCAGTCGCACGCAGAAAGCGGCTCGGTCGCTGCGGCATGACCGGAAAATGCACCAACGACACACGTTGCAGCGAGTCGTCATGAATCGCGGCGATTAAGCCATTGGCAAGCGAAATCGGCGCGTCTTTGGCTGGCGCGGCGGCTCCTGCGGCAACTGGCGCCATAGGTGCGGCGTCTTTCTTGTCGTCCTCTGGCTCAGGCAGAAGGAACTTAAGCGGGATGATCGCGTCTCGCCGCGGCAGTATCAGTTTGCCGGCTACTCCCCAGGCCTCGGCCGCGCCGTAACGCGCTAAAATCCTCTGCGCGGTGCCAACAGGCAAGCCGCCGGACGGTAACGCGGCGACAGCTGAAGTCGGCACATACAGGCGCACGCTGCCTTGTAATGGTTGGTCAACAAGACTCGTCAGATCGAGCTCGTACGTCGTCTGACGATTGGCGAAAGGCTGTAGTCGCAACTCATCACTGGTTTGTGTCCAGGTGCCACTCGTGCCGCGCACCACCACCTGCATGCGCGGGCGAGTGGGCAGCTCAAGATCGATGGTCGACCGCACGGCGTCTTCGCGTGTGAGGGAAAACAACACGATGCGCGCGGGAAACTCCGAAAGGCTTAACCGTCGCACACGCAAACGCACGTCTTGTGGCTTACTCGGCTGGAGCACAAACGACGCTGGAAACTCCGCAGCTTCGGCGCCAGGCTTGAACGCTTCGGCCCGCGACGCCATCGCTGGAGATAATTGCGGCAAGTCGGTGGTCTGATCCGCGCCGAGCACCTCAACGCTGAGAGCGGTGTGGTCGTAGTCGATTCCCAACCACACCGGGACGTCGTAGCTGCGTTGAGCCGCTACCTGCACCGGCAAGTCCACCGTTTCCTGTTCCATGAGTGAAGCAAACTCGGGGACGGTTACAGTTATTGCTGGCGTCGCAGGCGATGGCAGCAGCGGTTGTCCGGTCAATTGGCTCGCCAGCTTGAGATAACGATTAGCGAGCGACTCCTGAAACTCCCTTTCGGCGGTCAGTACTCCGCGCCGCGCTGCCAGCACCCGTTCATAGCCTAATTCATACACTTGAAAGGTGTGAACCTGATCGAGCGCCGCGGCAATGGGTAGCCGGGGCCGCTGGAGACTATCGCGGACGTCGATCAATCGCCCTGCGAGCATTGCCAGATCCAGGGTACGAATCGCTCCCGCACGCTCTGAAGGATAGCCGAGGCGTTGCAGTGCTCCCTCGGCTGAGTCGATGCTCGCTGATAGCTCGCGCACCGCCAGCGGCAACGCGCGGCTGATCTCCTGAGGGGTCGCGCTCGTCTTTTCGAGCACCTCGCGGGTTTCTGCTGGCACCACAGAGCCATACTGCAACAGCATTAGCCGACGCAACAACTGCGTTTTTTGCTGCTCGATAGCACCCAGCTGCGGCAACTGGCTCTTTTGAGTTTGATCCTTCCACCACACAGCGGGCTCTAAAAAGCGCTCGGCGAGTTGCCCTTCGTACGCCGGCAGACGCGCGATCATGCGCATTCTGGAATCGCCATCGATTAACGTGGTGGTCAACAATCGCTTCCAATCCCACAATTGCTCGGCCTTGGGCGAGGTATCGAGTGCGGCTCGCAAGCGGCTCGGCTGCCAGGCGAGCTCCATGTTCACCGCATGGTTGGCGGCCAGCGACGCTGTCTGCGTCAGGTCGTTCCAGCGATCGGCCTGCGGCGCTAGCATCAACTCGTTGAGGTGGCGCAGCGTCGTCAAAAGTTGACTCAACTCGTCAATGCGTGATTGTTCGCCAGCGCCCGCCGAAAGCGGCAAATCATGCAGCGTCACATACTGCGGTGAACGATAGAGCAAGTCAGCCCATAACCGTTCAATGGCTGCTAACCGAACGGCATCTTCGCTTAATGCCAGCACGCTTTGCGATGTTTGCTCCAACAGCAACTGCGAGCGATCGATCCAATCAGGTCGCACACGATCGAATGCACAGCGTTCCGCCTCGGTGGTCCAGCGATCCGCTTCTAAAACCCGCGACCGAAGCCAGGGTGAAGCGGCTTGGGGCTGAGCCGCCAATCGTTCCACCTCATAACGCACCCGCAACAACTCGGTGGCCAGCGCCGCAGGAATTTCCGGCGTTTGCCGCAGACGCAGGGCCAAGTGAACTTCGCGCAAGGTCGCCGACTGCTGCGTCTGAGGATCGTCTAACCACGCGTCCCGCGAAGCTTCGTTTGGCGATTCCAACCAGGCATGAAATAACGTGCTAACTTGCTGCACCGCCGCGGGTAGCGGCGTTCCGGCCCGTTCGGCAAACATTTCGGCCATGCCTAGCGAAGGAAGTGCTCCCGTCGGCATGGCAGAGCGCGGCATTGCGGCTGCAATCTGCTCCGCGAGCGTTTGCGGCTCGTCGGGAGGCGGCGCATGGATGGCATAGAGCTTGTCGAGCGGCAGAATATGGCGCTGCAAATGAGCGATCACCTCGGGCGCTGCGTCGGGCGCGCCGAATCGCAACTGTCGTTCGGCGGCGAGCAACATGGCCTCGAACTCGCGCCAAAGTTGCGGTGCGAAATCGACAGGGCTCAGTTCGTGCCGTGCGCGGCTGGCCAGTTCGTCGCGCAACTGCCAAGCACGCAGCAATAGCTCAGCCGCTTGCTCACTGGGCTCGACCTTTTCTGCACCATCCGCCGCAGGCTTGCTCGCTGGCGCTGGCTCGGCCGGAGCCTTTGCCGTGGACGATTGCGGCGCGAGCTGTGCAGCCATTCTCACGCGGTGATCTACGGTGGGAAGCGTGCGGCCAGGCATGAGGTTGCGGGCTGTGTTCGCAACGCTGTTTCTTGCCTGGGCGACGGGCTCTAAATGAGCGAGTCGCGTAAATGCCGAAGGCCGCTCCGCAAGTTCGATGCGACGCAAGCCAACGATTTGTGAGAACGAAAGATTCGACTGCGGCCTGGCCGTATTGGTCGCGACGATGACAGGTGCGGCGGTTTCTTGAAACTCGCCGCCGCCCCAATACAGTTGCGGCTCTTGCAAGGCGACACCGCCGCTGGCTTGTGCAACCCAAGCCGCCACTTGGCGATGCACATAGTGGTGCAACTCACCAACATCCACCGAGCCATTCCGGTCTTGATCCGCGTCCCCGGCCAGGCCTCGCACGACAAAGTAACCAAAGACCGTCTGGCCGAGCAGAGCCGAGGTATGCGACACTTGGCCGCTTCGATGAGAAGCCAAAACCCAGATCGAGGGATCTTTGGTGGCGGCGACCGCTGCCGCAATCTGGTCGCTCGCGCGGTTAATGATCATGCCGTCGCGAACATCCGTCGCGATGTCGCCAAGATCGGCGATGACAAGCTTGACGCCTGGCGCACCGCGTTCGATTTGTTGCAAAAGATCGTAGAAAGGCAAGGTGGCCGACGGCGGCGACTCCAGGCGGAAGTTGCGCGTTTGAACCATCGCCTGGTGATTTCGTTCTTTCACCTGCGCATTCAATGAGAGGATGACAACGCGTTGCTGCCCTTTGCCGAGGCGATCTAGCGGTGCGACAAGCTCGTCGGTCCGTGTGCTCAAGTCTTCTAACGGCAACGAGCGAATGCGATGGCTGCCGCCATCCAGCGACGGTGCGAGTTGTTGCCAGGCTTCAGCTTGCGCGGCCGCATAGCGTGCGGACTTGGCCTCAACGGAGACTTCATCGTGAGGCGAAAGCACAATCAGGCGTGTGCGAGGATGCCAAAAGGGTTGTGCCAATAGAAAGAAAAATGCGACCGCTAGTCCCAGCACCATCAAACTCGCCCATGCGCGGCGCATCGAGCGGGAACTGACCCACTGCAGCGCGCGGCGCGGCCGCCAAGAACCTCGACGCATTCGGCCAGGCGCCAGCGAGGGCCGGTGGGGGCTTGTTCCCTGATCGCCAGGCATGCTGCAATTTCCTCTCGTCCCTGGGCGCGAATCCGTCTTCCTAGGTCATCGGTTCGAAGATCCGAAAAATCCGTTGAAGCTGTTGCAACCGCCAGAGTCCACCACGCCATGTCAAACAATGACGATCAGCGAAAGCGGAGGGCCAGACTTCAGCCGCCGATCATCACCGTGGGGCAGCCGGCGACAATGCTCCCTCCATGGGCCGTCGAATCGCCCAGCCGCGCGGCAGGTTGGCCACCAACCATTACCGTAGCCGATCCCTTGACAATGCTGTCCGGTGGCCCGACACAAGTACAGACGCTTCCCACATGCGCGGCAGGCAGTCCACCAATCAGTACGGTAGGACAGCCGACAGTAATCGGCCCGCCCACATGGGGCTTGGGGCCATCAAACATAGGGCAGGTATGCATGTCGGTCGCACGAGCAGCGGGAGGCATGAGCGTGTTTCCTCGATTAATCGGAGCCTGTTTCCAAGCGGTTTAAAGCGTCTGCGACATATTTTTGGCGTATGGCGGCCACCTTGTTGGGCGGCAAGAGCGCGGACGCTAGCAGCAAGCACGTGCGCGCGGCGTTGCCGCATACGCCAGGAGCCGGCGCGATGCGTTCTTCCGCGCCGGGCGTCAGATTATCGTTGGCAAAATAGGCACAAAACGCCGCCCAAGCGGCTGGCGTCTCGAGTTCGAGCGTATTGGCAATCTGCTCGCACTGCAGGGCGAGTTCGTCACTTGGCTGCTCGCGCCACTGTACAGCCAAATCGAATGCCGACGCATCAGCATCGGCTAGATTGTGTTTCGCTTCCGCTAATGTGGTTTGCAAATTGGCAATCGCCCAGTCGAGCGTGGCGAGCGGCGGCAGAGCCACGGCCACCAATCCCAAGGCGTCGTCCACGGCTTGCTGCACAAGTAATGTCTTTACACATTCGGCCAGCGTCTCCGACTGTTGGGCGAGCGAGCATGTCTGCTTACTCAGTTTGGCGCGCTTGGCTAGTATTGCGGGACTTGGCTTCGTCTCCACGGCAGTGACAATCGCTGCTTCGACTGCCGGAACCGTGGAGGTCTCTGCTGGCGATTCTGCTTGACCACGCAGCGCCGCTGGCAGAGCATCGTCTCCCAGGACGACGGCAAACGTCGTTTGTCCCGCGCTGATGATGTTGCCTGTGCGCAGGACAAAATGCGTCACCACGCGTCCATCGACGCGCGTGCCGGAATGACTCTGTAAATCCTGGATCAGGCACTGACGCGGCGCGCATTGAATGCGAAAATGGCGATCCGCCATAGCCGAGTCGGCAGGAAAGCTATAGTCCGACCATTCCGTGCGTCCGAACTGCGCAATCTCTCCGTCGCGCAGCACGATCTTACGCCCTGCATAAGCTCCGACCGTAATGAACAAGGTGGCGCGCATACTTAGTTGATTTTCACGAGACTACCTTGCACGGTCACGATCCCGCCGGAGGTGAGTTTGGCTTGGGCCGAGCCACTTAGCTCGAGTTGCCCCGTCGCACTGACCGTCACCTTCGAAGCAGAGATCGTTATCCCGGACGTCTCAATCTTGATCGAGTTGGAGCCAACTTTAAGCTCGATACTTGTCCCCGCCTCAATGGTGATCTTCCCTGACGTGACCTTAATGGCTTGGTCACCTTGCGCGATGGTCAGGGTGTCGTTGCCCTGGTCAATGAGGACCTCGCGATTGCCCTTTTTTAACTGATGCTTATCGTTGCCTTCGTCTAACGTAACTGTGCGATTGCCTTTGTTCAGCGTTAGTACTTCGTGCCCCTTCAGCAACGTGGTGGTGCGATTGGCGGTCTCCGCATCATTGTGGCCAATCGTCGTTGTCTGATCGTTAAAGATCTCGATGGTTTGATCGCCCTTGTCCTTCTTATCAAAGCCAACCTTGAGGACGTCGTTGTTCTCGACAATCCGGGTGAAGTTCTTCTCGGCATGCAGATAGATCTCTTCTTCCCCTTTTTTGTCCTCGAAGCGCAGCTCGTTGAACGTTTCGGCATCCCCATCTGGCGTGGAGCGTGTCTTAATGCCGCTCTGGGTTTGATTGGCCGATAATTCATAGGGCGGCATGAGCGCAGCGTTATAGACGCGCCCCGTCACCAGCGGTCGATCGGGATCGCCTTCAAGGAACTCGACGACAACTTCCTGGCCAATGCGCGGAATATGAATCGCACCCCAAGTGCCACCCGCCCAGACCTGAGCGACGCGGACCCAGCACGAGACGGTTTCATCTTTCGGATCGGTCAAATCCCAGTGAAATTTCAGCTTCACCCGACCATGTTCGTCGGTGTAGATCTCTTTACCGCTGGGACCTACCACGACGGCTGTCTGCGGCCCTTGTATGCGCGGCTTAGTCGTGATTGACTTCAGGCGAAAATTGGCTCCAACGGGAAAGGCCTTGACGACGCAGCGCATCTCGTCGACCGATGTTCCGGGAGTGCCCGCCATCTC
>JAEZGD010000579.1 GCA_023417165.1 Planctomycetota bacterium | reverse complement strand
GCGGTCTTTAGTGCGCAGTCGCTGGTGGAATTGTGTCAGCATCACATCGACTCTCAACCTGAAAGCCCCTCGCAGGTGCTCGGTCGCGCGGTGTCGCCGGAATTGGAGTACGCGTTGCTGGCGTGTCTCGACAAGAATCGAGCGAAGCGACCGCAAACCGCGCGCGACCTGGCGGCGCTGTTGGATCGCGTCGTGACACAGCCTTGGGCGCTCGAAGACGCCGAAAGCTGGTGGAGCCGACACGAACGCAACCAGCCTGTCGCGACAAGCCCATCGCCTGCGCCGGCCGCAACACCATCGACCGCTCCTGGCGGCTCGACGCATCCGGCCGGTCTTGACCAAACGATGATCCATAACGCACCTGGCGATGACGAATAGTCATTGGTCATTCGTGCTTGGTCATTCGTCATTCTTTCGACATTTGGATTTCGACATTCGATATTCTCCTTCGGCGCGGCTGCGGAATCGCCGCACCCAACACAACGGATTGCTTCTCACATCATGCATGCTCCTGACTTGTCTCGCGCGGTGGATTTGGTCACTCAGTTAATGGCGATCCCCGGCAAGAGCGGCGAAGAGGCCGCGGTTGCTCAGTTCATCATTGATCGCTTAACGGCCGCCGGCGCCGATCCCAAGGCGATTGTCTTTGACGACGCCAACACGCGCACGCCGATCGCCGGGCAAACCGGCAACCTGATTTTTCAGTTGCCCGGCACGCAAAAAGGCCCGCGGCGCATGCTCTCGGCCCACATGGATACGGTGCCGATTTGCGTTGGTAGCCGGCCACGCCGCGAAGGCGACTTCCTGCGCTCAGGCAATCCGAAGACCGGCCTGGGCGCTGACGATCGCGCTGGCTGCGCGGTGGTGCTGGCGACGGCGCTCGAGATCCTGGAACACAAGCTGCCACATCCTCCGCTGACCTTCTGCTGGTTCGTGCAAGAAGAGATCGGCCTGCAAGGGGCTCGCGCGCTCGATGCCAAGAAGCTCAACAAGCCGAAGCTGGCGTTCAACTTCGACGGCGGCTCGCCTGCGAAGCTGACCATCGGTGCGACCGGCGGCTATCGCATGCAGATCGTCGTCAGCGGCCTCTCAAGTCATGCCGGCGTTTCGCCCGAGCGCGGTGTCAGCGCGATCAGCATCGCGGCGCTCGCCATCGCCGATTTGCAGCGAGATGGCTGGCTGGGCTTGGTCGAAAAAGGTCGCCAGCGCGGCACCAGCAATATCGGCTTCATCCATGGCGGCGAGGCGACGAACGTCGTCACCGATCGCGTCGAACTGAAGGCCGAAGCGCGCAGCCATAATCCCAAGTTCCGCGAGAAGATTCAGGCGGAGATCGAGAAAACGTTCACCCGCGCGGTCAAGGAAGTCACCAACGACCAGGGGCAGCGCGGCAGCGTGCAGTTTGTTGGACGACTCGACTACGAAGCCTATCGACTCGACGAAGACGAGCCCGCTGTGAAGTCCGCGCGCGATGCCGTGACCGCCATCGGTCGCGAGCCAATCGTGGCAATCAGCAATGGCGGACTCGATACCAATTGGCTGTACTTGCACGGCATTCCCGCGGTCTCGCTCGGCTGCGGGCAAGTCAACCCACACATGACTAGCGAAGCCCTCAACATCGCCGAGTTCGAAGACGCGGTCCGAATCGGCTTGCGACTGGCCACCGGGACAGTTGGCAAATAGCCGCCGAGAGCTTGCCGGGCGAAGGAGCCATCGCGGCGATGGCCGGAACATGGTCGAAGCATGACTTCGACCTACGGGCCGAATGTGGGCGAAGGCTCACTTTATGCCTGGGTTTTTCGGTGCGTGGCGAGGGTGCAGAGCCATGAGGGCCTTCGCTGCAAAGCACTCGCAGGCAAAGCCTTAGGACGATTCGCGCGCCCGCTCCTGCGAGGCATAGTCGCCGCTAGGGCGAAAACGATATACTAACCATTGTGAGGGGTGCGCAACGCGCATCGTCGCCTTTCGCTCCGCGAAAGTAGCGCTGCCCAAGCCGAACACCGCGCTCGATGCCAGCCGCTCATGACGCTACTTTCGCGGAGCGAAAGGCGACATTCGATCACCTGAAACTAGGTATTTCTTTTGCCAAAGAACCTAGCAAGGATCGTACGCACCGACACGCAACTAATCAATATTTCATTTTTATTTACACACCAATTTCACACAGGCGACTCATGACTGACGACGACGAACTCTGCCTGTGCTTTCATGTCACGAAGCGCAAAGTGGTGAACTTCCTGCGGGTGGAGAAGCCGCGGCGTGTGGGCCAACTGGCGGATTGTTTTGGCGCTGGGACTGGCTGTGGATGGTGTCGCCCGTTTTTGCAGAAGCTATTCGATCAGGCGGCGGCCGGCGGCGTGATCGCAGCCGACCTGCCAGACGAGTGCGACTATGCCGCCCAGCGCGCCAAGTACGTCAAATCCGGTGGCGGCACTCCTCCGCCCGGCGCGACCCCGGTGGAATAGCTGGCAGGGGACAGCCGGATCAGGCGAGGGCTCCGTGCCTGTTATTTCTCTCTGCTTCTCTCTTTTCTGTCCCCTATCCACTAACCCCTGTTCCCTCTCCTCCTCTCTGGCCAATTGCAGCAAAATCGGCTATCATCACGACTTACAGACAATTACCACGACGGGGGGCCACCGCCCTCGGTCGATCTTTTGCACCTCACGCGGCGGTACTCCATGGCGCGCAAAGTCATTAATCGCAAGACATTACGTGATGAGGCGGATGCCGTAGAGAAAAAGGAAGCGGCCGCCAAAACCACCAAAAAGGCGGCTCCCAAGCGTAAAAGCCGCGCCAAGGAACCGGTGGAAATCCGCATGAAGCTCTTCTGGGGCGTCTACAATCAGGCGATGAAGCTGGTCGCCAAGTACGACTACACCCAAAAGAAGGCGGCCGAGCAAAAGGCTGAAACGCTGAGCGCTGGCGGTAAGTCGCCGCACTTTGTCGCCAAGGTCAAGGAAGCGGTCGACGGCTAAGCCCGCGATCACGCCTGTTTCCGCACGCACGTTCTCTCGCAAGGCAACTGCGACAATGTCCCTCTCTTTGTGGCGAGTCTGGTCGTTGGTGCTGGTTGGTGCGCTCGCGCTATCAGGCTGCGGTGGTTCGGCCGACAAAGAACCAGCCGCCGATGCAGGTACCGAGACGACCGACGCCACCGGCATCAAGCACGTGTCGGTCGCTAAACTGCCGCCGCTCGGCGATCCGCTGCCGCCGAACCTCGATCAAGGTCGCGTTTCGAATCTGGCGCCTCCGAAGGGCTGGCAACCACTCCCACGCGATAACGCGCACGTTGCGCGGTTCGCGCTGAACAAGTCGAACCCTAACGACCTGCCGCGCATCCTGGTGACGGTGACCGATGCCACCGATTTCACCGACGACGTCACCGCCGAGAACGTCGCCGAATTCGCCGAATCGGTCGCCGCCGAGCTGGACGAAAAGAAGCTGCTCGAAACTTCCAAGCCGCTCGTGATCGGCGACAACGCTTATGCCCGCTACGTCGGCAAGGCGAATAAGGCCTCGCGACTGGTCGCCCGGCAAGTGCTGGAGACGGTCTTCGATGGTCGTCGCTACACGATCACGCTCGAGACGTTCGACACGAACCTGCTGAAGCATCGCGACCTGGCCTATGCGGTCGCCGCCGCGATCCGATTCACTCGCCCTGGCGAAGCACCGGCTCCTGCTGCTGCGGAAACACCCGCCGAGCCGGCAGAGGAAGCGAAGAGCGAGTAGTTCGCTGCTCATTCGCAAAGAAGCATACAAGGCGTCCCAGTCATGGGACGCTTTTTTGTTGGCACTCGCGCTTCAGCAAGCAGAATGACGGCGCTGTCACGCGGGGCCAAAGGCGTAAACGCCGATTGCCGCGAGAAGGCTCATGAATGAGCCTCGAAGGCGTATACGCGCTTCGCGCCCTTCATCACCCGCCGTTTACGGCGGGCCTAACACGGCGAAAGCGGCATGAATGCCGCTGCCAAGGCGGAACCGCCGCGGACCCTATACCCTCTACCCTCACCACTGGCGCAACCCACTACCGCCACACGGCTTGCGAAAAATCCAAACTTTCTTGTACGGATCGTGACCGCACTTCGCACTATTACCCCTTAGACACACGACCGCGCGGAAGCGAAAGAAGCGAGAGTTCCCATGCGTTTGACACTTCGCACCATGTTGGCTTGCCTGGACGCGGATGACCGGCTCGATCCGGCCGATGTCGAGGATTTGAGCCAGAAGATTCAGCACAGCAAATACGCCACCGACCTGGCGGCCCGCGTGCGGCAGTTGGTGCAGCACCCGCGCGTGGGGACGCCGCGGCTGGATGCGAAGGGGAACGGCCTCGATGCCAACTCGGTGTCAGAGTATCTCGACAACACGCTGGCTCCGGAAAAGATCGCCGACTTCGAGCGCAACTGCATCGAGTCGGACGTCCGTTTGACCGAGGTTGCCGCGTGCCATCAGATCCTGGTGCTGGTGCTAGAGCAGCCGGCCGAGATCGAGCCGCACACCCGCGAGCGCATGTATCGCCTGGGCGCGGAATCGAAGCGCGTAGTGCCGGAAGGGACCGCAATTGTCTCGCATCAAACCCATGCTGTGGCCGGCGGCGGCAATGTTCGCATCGATCGTCCTGCGACCGAGAGCGTCGCGCCGGCGACGCCGAAGCCGCTCCCCGAAGTTCCTGAATACTTGCGTGCCGGGCGGCGGCGGCAACCGCTCTGGCCATTGGCCTTGGCGGCGCTGCTGACCATCGCGGCGATTGGCGTGGGCTTGCGCTTGATGGGTCCGTTTGATGGCTCGCACCCCATCGCCAAGATCGTTAACAAAGACATGCAGCCACAGCCCACTGGCAATCCCAATGCCACAGGCGACGACTCGCAAACACCGCCCACCATCGCCAAGCCGAAAACGCCGGAAGAGACGCCAGTGGTTCCGAAGACTGGCGACGAAGGTGATTCCGCGACCAACAAAGTGCAGGAAGACGCCTACCAAGGCTTGCCCAGCAATCCCAAGGTCACGGACGAGGATACCCAGCCCGGCGAGACGAAGAAGCCGATACCGCTAACGCCGCCCGTTCCCGAAACGAACACCGACGTAGCGACCACCGAAACCGACATGCCGGAAACGACCGAGACGCCGGTCCCGCCGACGGTCGAACCGATGGCCCCCGATGCCGTTGAACCGCCGCAACCCGCCGCGGCCGATGTCGCCCGCTATATCTCGGAAGATCAACTGCTGGTGCGTTACACGGCCGATGACGAGTTCGCGCGCGTGCCGACGCGTGCTTCGCTGATTGCTGGCGACGAACTTCTGGCGTTGCCAGCCTATCGTCCGCAACTGCTGCTAACGAACAGTATTCAGCTCACGATTGCACCCGAGTCCCGTTTGCGCCTGGCGATGAATGCGGGCGAAACGGCGGACGTGCGTGTGTCGCAGGGGCGCTTGCTGGCAATTCCCATCGGCAAAGCGAACGCCAAACTCGCCTTGCAGCTCGGCAACTTGCGCGGCATCGCCACGCTGGCCAACGCCGAAACGGAACTGGCGGTTGAAGTGCGCAACTATCTGCCGCCCGGCAGCGATCCGCAGACGCAAGAGAATATCGTACCCGTCGTGCGGTTGTATGCCACGCGCGGCAAAGTCACTTGGGAAGAAGAAGGGGCCGATACGCCCGACGCCACTTATGAGATCGCCGCTGGCAACGTCCGCAATTATGTGGGCACAGCTCCGGGCGAAACCGTGAGCATGACCACGCTTCCCGATTGGATCGACGGTCGCAGCATCGCCGACATCGATCGCCGGGCGGCGCGCGAAGTCGAAGCCAAACTGGCCGAGACGCCCGACCTGGAACTGACGCTGCAAGAGTTGGCCTCGGCCAGCGAGCGGCGCGCCGAAGTGCGCTCGCTCGCCATTCGTTCGCTGATCATGCTCGACCAATACGAACCGTTCCTGGCGGCCATCGCTGACGAAACGCAGCGTGCCTACTGGGCGGCCGAATACGACGCGATGCGCGACGCTTTGGTGCGCAACACCGAAACGGCCCACTATATCTATGACGTCTTCATCAAGACCCGCGGCGAGCAAGATGGCAACAACTTGTACCGCATGCTGTGGGGCTTCTCGCCAGAGCAATTGCAGGATGGCATGGCGAAGGAGTTGGTCGACTCGCTGGATATCGAACTGCTCGACTATCGCGTGCTGGCCTTCGAGACGTTGCGCCGCATCACCGGCTCGACGCAGTTGTATCAACCGCAATTTCCCGCCACGCGCCGCCGCACGCCGGTGACGCAATGGCGCGAACGGCTCAAGGCTGGCGAGATCGTCTACAAGACGGTTCCCGCGCCGATCATGGACCCGAAGCCGGTCAGCGGCGGTCCTCCCGCCCGCCCCGCCGAGCCTCGTCTCGATCCGTAAGGCAGGTGTGAGGGTGTGAGGGTAGAGAGTGGAGGGTAAGGAGAGAATCTACCCTCTACCCTCTACCCTCACCCCTCTTCCCGAACCGCCTGGCTTCGCGCTGCGTAGACCCAAGCGGACCTCTTCTCTGGTGCGC
>JAEZGD010000565.1 GCA_023417165.1 Planctomycetota bacterium | reverse complement strand
GCGATAACCTTGACGAGCATGAAGCGAGGAGTTGATCACCACTGGTTCGTTCGCGTGACATGTGGAGTGTTACGAGGAACAACCAACTTGGCCAAGTCGCATTGCTTGCAATGCGAGGAAGCGAAGTGTGGTTTTCAGGTTTGGCGGTTTGCGCGTCAGTCGAATCTCTGTGGATGGATGACCATCCGTCGACGATCGCCGCGACCGCGCATCTAACGGAGGACGTACCGTGGCCAAGAAGAAAGCTGCCAAGAAGGCTGCCAAGAAAGCTGCCCCGAAGAAGAAGGGCGCTAAGAAGGCTGCTAAGAAGAGCGCCAAGAAGACCGCTAAGAAGTAGTCGTACGCTGTCCCATCGGACAGCTTCTTCGCCGCGCTAGGCGAATCGACTCAGATCCAGACGAGAAAGAGCCGCCGGGACGTCCAAAGTCCTTGCGGCTCTAATTTTTTGCCACCCACGGACGAAGCCTCGCTTCGTCCTGGGGAGGCAATTCTGACGCAATTCGCGTCCTCTACAGCACGTATCTTCTATAACACAGGCAAGCTGGGCATCGGTGGGGCCACAGCGACTTGCTGAGCCATATTGCGCACCAGCGTCGCGCAGATCTTTTCCAGATACGGGGCCGCCTGCGGATCGCCAAAATTCTGGTTCGTGGTGCCGGCGTCGCCATGTTCGCGAATCGACATGGTGATGGGCACATCGCCCAGGAACGGAATCTTCAGCTCTTCAGCCTTCTGGCGTGCGCCGCCTTTGCCGAAGATTTCATATACCTTGCCGTTATCGGGACAAAGGAAACCGCTCATGTTCTCGACCATGCCGAGGATCGGGATGTTGACCGTTCGGAACATCGAGATGGCTTTGACTGCATCCAGTAGCGCGACTTCTTGCGGCGTGCACACGACCACGCAGCCTGACAGCGGCAACAGTTGCGACAACGTGAGCGCGACGTCGCCTGTCCCCGGCGGCATGTCGATGATCAGGTAGTCGAGGTTCCCCCAGTGGGTGTCGCGCAAGAACTGCGTCACCGCGCCATGCAGCTTGGGCCCACGCCAGATGATCGCTTGATCGGGCGGTACGAAGAACCCAATCGACATCACCGGCATGCCTTCGAACTTCACCGGCTCGATCGGCATGCTCATGCCAGGCTGCTGCCCGTCCAGACCCAGCAAGTGAGGAACGCTTGGACCATAAACATCAGCGTCCATCAATCCGACGCTGCATCCGGCGCGCTTCAATCCCAGTGCGATACTCGTCGCAATGGTGCTTTTGCCAACGCCACCTTTGCCTGAACCAACCGCGATGACGCTCTTGGCCGTCAAACCGATCTGCCCAATCGGCTGCGCGGGACGATCGAGCTTGACGACGTTGACGTCGATCTGCTTAAGTTGCGGAAACCGCGTGCGCACGCGTTCAACGAGTGCATCACGCGTCTCGTTCCAGATCGGAGCCGAGTGCGTCGCCAGACGCAAGGTGAGCTTCACACGATCGCTAGCGATATCGTCGAAGATCACCTGTTCAAAGTCGTGGATGCTGCGTCCTGTCTCTGGATCCTTGAAGTCGGCCAGTGCAGCGCGCAGCGTGGGTCGATCGAGTACAGGCGTGGTCATGAGTTAGCTCCCAGGCAGAAGTTCGTTCGTATGGCCGTCTGTGTCCGGCGCTTCGGCGGCGGACCACGGTAAACGGCTCCAGATTTGTTCGTGAAGGGTGCTCTTGGGTGGCGGCGCGAGTGCGAGATGCCGGCGCAGCCAAGGCCCAAACACAGGCAAACGCCATGGCACGCGCACGACGATGGCCGCGCCTGCTTCGCGCAGTAAAAGTTCCCAAGCCGGCGTCGCTTTCACCAGGCAAGCCACAACCAGCACGCGCGGTAGTTCGGTTTGCAATCGCGCCAAGAGCGAAATCACCTGAGGCGCACGCTGTGGATCGACTTCCAAGAGCAAAATGCCATGTGGCGCCGCCAGCAATCGCTGCCAGGCATCATCAAAGTTGCGGGTTTCGGCAATGCGCGCCGTACTGCCCAAGGTAAGGCGCGCGGCAACGGCATAGCGCTGCGATTGCTCGCAAACGACCACGTCCGCCAGGCTGGGCGACGTGGAAGCAGTGCTGCGGATTGCAAAACCATGGTCCGACATGAAATCAGGCCCTAGCCGGGGCTGTAAACTACGAGTCTGAGTGTCTAGCGGAGGTCGACGTCGGAGGCTGCTGCACGTTGAGCTGTTCCATCCGTCGCAACAAGCGCGGACGGCTGATGCCCAACAGACGAGCCGCCTTCGACTTGTTGCCGCGGCCGCGCGACAGCGCACGAGCGATCAGTTCGCGTTCAACATCGGCCAGGAATTCATCGAGTACAATCGGCTGCTCCTTGCGAGGCGGACGCGCCGCCGCGCCTTCTGCGGCATTCAGCCAGCGCGGCAGGTCCGCCAAGGTGATTTGCGTGGTCGCCGCGTTGGTCCAAGCGGCTTTGATGACTTCCGCCAATTGGGCCATATCGCCGGGCCACGAGTAAATTGCCAGGCGTTCGAGCGCATCGCTCGCCAGCCCGTTGATCTGCTTACCGCCACTGGCGTTTAGCTCTTCCACCAAGGTTTGCGTTAGCAGCGGCAAGTCGGCCACTCGCGAACGCAGCGGCGGCAGTTCCAACACTAGCGTGCTTAGCGCGTACGCTAGCTCGCGATCGAACTCGCCTTGCTCTGCCAGCGCGATCAGCGGGCGCTGCGCCGTACATAAGGTGCGCACGTCAAAGCCTGGCAATTCCAAGAAGCCGCGCAGTTCGCGCTGCGCATCGGCCGCCAGTTGGTCAACTTCTTCAAGCAAGACCGTGGGCGATAGCTCCAAGCCCGTCGCGCGATGCGCACGAACGAGCGACGTAATTGCCATCTGCAGCGATTCTGCATCGAGCTCTGC
>JAEZGD010000538.1 GCA_023417165.1 Planctomycetota bacterium | reverse complement strand
GCCTTCATTAGCGCCGAGTTGTCCGCCATGCGCTCGTTGAGCTGGGCTATCTCGACATCGCGCGAAGGCTGTTTCTCACCACCTTCATGCGGCGAAATGTGCGAGAATTACCTGAGGGGCACACGTTACATTTCATGAATCTTCTTGAAAAGGGACTAGCTGGCAAGAAGGTGTTGAAGGAAATTGTCACTTATAGGTAACGAACGATGGCTCATTCATTTGTTGAATTTGGAAGTCGCGAACGGCTGGTGAATGACAGCGACATTGCGCTCGCTATCTATTACCTTTTCACATGCAAACCGCATTTTGGAACACTCGCCGAAAATACAGCACGCCTGCTTGAGCATGCATTAGACGCTGTGGCTGAGAGTGCTCCAGGCTGCATAGATCTGCGCCTTGACGATTTCCTGAAGAGTGATGGTGATATTGCTGGCTTTATTAGCGTGATAGAACACGCAATGAGTTCGCTGCAGAGTTCAAACGAGTTTATCGACTCAAACAAGCTTCCTAAAGGAAGGATCATGTTCGAGGGCATGATACCCGTGTGCCGCCTGGACGAGTGCCTGCAAATCATACTGGGGATTGTGGATCCAACTGCAATCAAGTAGTCATCGAAGTTTGAAGTTGAAACTGTTAGTACGATAGCCCAGGACTTTCGGACAGGAGCTAGGAGCGGATAAAGGTTCCCTTAGGAGGTCCGAGAGATGAGTGAGGCGAAGGCAAACAAGTCGAACAATGGCCAGCGGTTGGCAGGTTCTGAGGTCGCTTTCGTCCTGGGAGGTGGCCGTGTCGCCCTCTGATGATTCGTCAAGCAGAGCAACGAGGGCTGGTATTTGGGCGGTGCCTGCCGCATTCTATTCACCACTGTCCGGCGCTGGGGCGATGCAGTCGGGCCCTTCGTGGCGGGAGTTGTTGACGTAAGTGCTGACGGGCGTGTCAGTCATGTCGGTGGCGGGATAGGGTTCGAGAATGCGCAATAGGTCGTTAGGATCGCTGGCGGGATCGAGCCAGCGGACGCTATCGAGTGGACTAAGAATGACAGGCATGCGGTCGTGGACCTGCGCGGCCAGCGAGTTGGCGGAGGTGGTCAGGATCGTGAAGGTTTCCAGGTCTTGCCAGCGCTCCCAAAGACCGGCGAAGGCGAACGGCTCGCCGCCGTGAAGTTGATAGAGGTGCGGGAGCCGCAGCTTCCCCTCGCGCTGCCATTCGTAGTAGCCGTCGGCCGGCACCAGGCAGCGCCGTTTCTTGAACGCGGCGCGGAAGGCGGGCTTCTCGGCGACGGTCTCCGCCCTGGCGTTGGTCAGGCTCGCGCCCATCTTGATGTCCTTCGCCCAGGAGGGGACCAGGCCCCAGCGCAGCGGCACGGCGACGCGCTCGCCGTCCTGGCTGCGGATCACCAGCGCGTCTTGAGTCGGAGCGATGTTGTAGCGCGGCGGCCAGTCGATTTCGGCCACGAGTCTGGCCATGAAACGCTCGACCAATTGCCCGATCGGCTCCCGCAGCGTAAAGCGACCACACATGTCCGACCCTCCCCATTCGCGGCTGTCTCTTTGTCCCAACTCATTATTATCACACGGCTTGCGAGGGGCGACGGCATTTTTTGTGGAGATTGCGTTGTCAGGACACAGATACATGCGTACAGTAGTCACGAGGCAGCAAAGAGTGCTAGCAGTGAGGCGGGTCAGGTGGCAATTCCGTTCCTTCAAGGCGAACAACTGGCCCAGCTGCGGCGACAGCTGCAGATGCGGGAACGGGACCGCTCCCTGCCGGACCCGACGTTATGGTCGACCGGTTGCCGGGAACTGGATAGCCTGCTGCCGCAGCGCGGTTTGCGGCGCGGCACAGTGCTGGAATGGCTCTCGGCCGGTCCGGGCAGCGGCACGAGTGCCCTCGCGTTGGCGGCGATGCGCTCGGTCGTCGCGACCGGCGGCGTGGTCGTCGTGTGCGATCGCGAAGCGGCTTTCTTTCCGACGGCGCTATTGGCGGCAGGCATCGACCTGCGGCGCGTCATTGTGGTTCGCGCCAAGTCCGCGGCCGATCACCGCTGGGCGATTGACCAGTCGTTGCGTTCCACGGCCATCGCGTTTGTCTGGGCGCGGCTCGCGCAACTCGATGATAAGACCGCGCGCCGCTTTCAACTGGCGGCCGAACGGGGCGGCGCGATCGGTTGTTTCATTCGGCCCGTGGCCGTCCGCGGCCAACCCACCTGGGCCGAAGTGCAGTTATGCGTTACGCCGCTCGGCGGCCAGGAACTGCGGGCCTGGCGTGTGGAATGTACGCGGGCGCGCGGGCCAACGCCAACGACGACGATTCACCTCGGCTGGGAAGAAACGACGGGAACCTTGCGCGCCTTGCCTGTGCCTCATGAAACGCATCCTCTGCCTGTGGCTGCCCGATTGGTCCACGCAACGCGTGCGTAAAGAGCGTGCGTTCGCCGCGCGGGCGCTACCTGACGAGGCTCCGATCGCCTTGTATCGGCGCGATGCCCGCCGCGGCGAAGTGATTGCCGCTTGCAATGCGGCAGCACGTCAGCTGGGCGTGCGCATGGCCATGCCGCTCACGGAAGCCAAGACGCTGTTACGTAGCAGGCGCTCAGCGGCGCTGGTCACTCCTTACAACGCACCAGCGGATGAGGCAGCCTTAGCAGCGTTGGCGAACGCTTGCGAACGTTATAGTCCCTGCATGGGCTTGGGCGCAGCGTGGCCATCTCCATTGATGAGCGCTGGCCAAGAAGCAGCATTTGACAGCCTGTTACTCGATGTGACGAGCATCGGTGCACTGTTTGGTGGTGAAGATCAACTGGCCGCCGCGATCCATCGTGACTTCGCTGCGCAAGGTTATGTGCTGCGCATCGCGATCAGCGCGAACATCGCCACCGCTTGGGGCTTAGCGCACTTCGCGGGACAACCAATCATCCTTGTGAAAGAGGGCTGGAGCGAGTTACTACCGCTGCCGCCTGCTGCGCTGCGTTTGCCGGCGTGGTCGCTGGAGCTACTCAAGGAACTCGGACTGGAGACGATCGAGCAGCTGGTCGCGCTCCCGCTCGATGCCTTGGCGACGCGCTTTGGCGGGCAGTTCGTCCGGCAGTTGCAACTCGCCCAAGGCCAAGGCGACGAACCGCTTGTGCCGCTGAAAGCCGCGCCGCAGTTTCAGGAACAATGGCCGCTCGAATATCCGACGACCGATCGCGAGGTGCTGGCGTTGATCTTGGAGCAGCTTGCGCAACGGCTGTGCACCGCCCTGCGACTGCGCGATCTCGGCGCGCTCCAGCTCATGTGTCGGCTCGACATTGCCGAGAGCCCGCCGCGTCTCTTGCAGATCAATCTTTATCGTCCCAGCGCCGACGCGCGGCATTTCATAGAACTGCTGCGTTTGCAAGGCGAAGTGCTGCGTCTGCGCGGCGCGATCGGCCGCGTGGGGCTGGCCGTTCTGACAACGGCTCGTCTTGAACATCGCCAAGGCCTGCTGTTCGCTGGCGTGCAAGAGCGCGAAGACGACGAGCTGGCCGCGCTCATCAATCGCCTGAGCAATCGCCTGGGACGCGAGCAAGTCCTGCGTCCCAAACCCACGCGCGATGTCCTGCCGGAACGCGCTTATGATTTGCAACCGCTGGCCGGTAATCCGCAAGCAGCGCCGCCGGCAGCGCTTGCGAAAAAAGCGACGAAGCGCAAGAGCCATATGCCTGCGGAACCAACCGCGTTCGCGGCAATCATTAATCCGGATGCCCACACGCGACCGCTATCACTGTTGCCGCAACCAATCCCGCTGATGGCGGTCTCGATCGCGCCGGATGGTCCGCCGCTGTCGTTCACCTATCAAGGGCAAGTCGAACGCATCCAGCGGCATTGGGGGCCCGAGCGGATCGAAACCGCGTGGTGGCGTGGGCCCAGCGTGCGCCGCGACTATTACCGCGTGGAAGTCGCCGCCGGGCGGCGGTTCTGGCTCTTTCGCGAGCTGCGCACGGGACGGTGGTTCTTACACGGGCATTTTGACTAGCCATGCGTTACGCCGAACTGCACTGCAAAACGAACTTCTCCTTCCTGGAAGGGGCTTCGCATGCCGAAGAGCTCGTCGCCCAGGCGAGGGCGCTCGGCTATGCCGCGCTCGCCATCACTGATCGCAACTCGCTGGCCGGCGTGGTGCGGGCATATACCGCCACCAAAGATCATCCGCTGCCGCTGATTATCGGGGCTGAGATTACGCCGACAGATGCACCGCCGGTGGTGCTGTGGGCCACCGATCGCCAAGCGTATGGTCGACTGTCGCGACTGATTACGATTGGTCGCCGCCGCGCCGCGAAAGGTCAGTGCGAAATCACCTTCGACGATCTTGCCAGCTTGCACGAAGGCTTGTTAGCGGGCGTGATTGCTCGCGAACTGTCTCCTGAGCGGCCTTATTTACTGCCTGACTATCGTGATCTATTCGGAGATCGCTGCTATCTTTTGGCCGAACTGCATCGTGGTCCGGAAGACGCCGCGCAGTTATCGGCATGGCAGACGCTTTCTAAACGTACGCGCGTGCCGCTGGTGGCTGCTGGCGATGTGCATTATCACGTGCCCGCGCGCAAAGTCTTACAGGACGTGCTGGTCGCCATTCGCCAGGGCACGACCGTGGCCGAGGCGAAGGAGCATTTGTTTGCCAACGCCGAGCGTCACTTGCCACCGCTCGCCCGGATCGCAGAGACGTTTGCCAGCGCTCCTGGAGCGATTGCGCGCACACTCGAAATCGCCAATCGTTGTCACTTCTCACTAGCGGAGCTGAAATACGAGTATCCCGAAGAACTCGCTCCGCCAGGGCAAACGCCGTTCGATTACTTGGTCGCGCAGACCTGGGCCGGTGCTCACGAGCGTTATCCGCAAGGCATTCCCGCCCAGGTGCAGAAGTTTCTCCAGCATGAACTGACGCTGATTGGCGAACTGCATTACGAAGCGTACTTTCTGACCGTGTGGGACTTGGTACGGTTCGCGCGCTCGCGGGGCATTTTGTGTCAGGGGCGCGGCTCGGCCGCCAACTCGGCTGTCTGTTATTGCCTGGGCGTGACCTCCGTCGATCCGCTGGAAACGCAGCTTCTGTTTGAGCGGTTCATTAGCAAAGAGCGGCAGGAAGCTCCCGATATTGACGTCGATTTCGAACACGAACGCCGCGAAGA
>JAEZGD010000420.1 GCA_023417165.1 Planctomycetota bacterium | reverse complement strand
TTGGCATGCACAGCACGTCGCGACTTGCATACGAGCTGGATGCCGACTATCGCACGTTCGCCGCTGAACTTGCGCTCGACCAATCGGCCGGCACGCGCGGCAGCGTCATCTTTCGAGTCTTCACCGCAGGCGAAAGCGGTGCGTTTAAGCCTGCGTATGAAAGCCCCATCATCCGCGGCGGCGATTTGCCGCTGCCAATCACGGTCGATCTGCGCGGCGTGAAGCGTCTGGCGCTGATCGTCGATTTCGCCGAACGCGGCGACGAACGCGACGACGCCAATTGGCTCAACGCTCGCCTTCTAAAGTAGTCCTCTCGCTCCGCGAGAGGTCCACCGACTACAACCCGCCAGCACGCGTAGCCAGGCATGACCGTGAATGGTGCGCGTACTGGCGAAGGAAAGTTCATCATCATCTCGCGGAGCGAGATGACTACTTTGAGATGACTTTATGCTCCGTATTTGCCCAAGCGGCCGGCGTTGGCCAGCGCGAGCGACATCAGGTATTTGGCTTTGAACTGGCCGAGACCGCCTTGGATGGAGGTATTCTCGCCGAAGGTTTTATGCCCATCGGTCCGGCAGCAATCGCTGACCAGCAGCGTCGGCACCGGATGCCACGAGTGACTCTTCAAATAGCTCGGCGTGCTGTGATCGCCAGTGACGATCAGCACGGTCGGATTCAGCTCGCTGATCCGCGGCAGCACCGCGTCCAGCTCTTCGATCTTCTTGACCTTCTCGTTGAAGTTGCCGTCTTCGCCGGTGCTGTCGGTGTACTTGAAGTGCAAGAAGAAGAAGTCGTAATCGTTCCAATGCTGCTTGAGCAGATCGACCTGCTCGCCCAGCGTTTGCGCTTTGCCGACGAGCGTCATGCCCACCAGGCTGGCCAAGCCTTTGTACATCGGATAGACGGCGATCGCGGCCGCCTTCAGGCCATACACTTCTTCGTACGTCGGCAGATTCGGCCGGCTGGCGAAGCCACGCAGCGTCAGGCCGTTGGCCTTCGGTTGGCCGGCGAGAATCTTGGTCGCCTGGGCGATGAATTCGTTGGCCACATCGGCCGTCTTTTGGCTGCCGGCATCCACGGCTTCGGCCTTCAGCGGCGACACGCCTGTCTTTTGCGGATCGGTGTCTTTGACGTTGCCTTCCAGGCCAGGGCCGCGCAGCACGACCACAAAGCGATGTTCCTTGACCGGCTCGACAAAGACTTCGATGCCCGGAATCTTCACATCGCGCAGCTTGACGGCCAGCGGCGCGCTTTCATCGCTGGCAATGCGGCCAGCGCGGCGATCGCTAATGTTGCCATTGGAGTCCAGCGTGCAATAGTTGCCGCGAATCGCGACATCGCCAGGCTGCAGTTGAAAGCCGATGCCGGTCGCTTCCAAGGCGCCGCGGCCGATCACGTACTTCAGCGGGTCATAACCAAACAATCCCAAGTGTCCCGGACCGCTCCCCGGAGCGATGCCTGGCAGGACGGGGATGCTGGCTCCTTGGATGCCGCGCGCGGCCAGCGCGTCGAGATTCGGGGTCTTGGCCGTCTCCAGTTCGGTTTTGCCCCCCGGCGTCAGCGGCAGACCACCCAAGCCGTCGGCCCCCAGCATCACCATCTTCGAGTCGTTCTTAAGGTTCAATTACCTGGTCAGAACGTGCAAATCCATAGGACGTGGCTCCGGCAAAAGGACGGCAATACGGGTCAAATATGCAAGGACTCTTCGTAGCACAAACCGGCCGCATGCCGTAGTGGGCATGAGCCCAAAGCACCGCTCGAAGGTGCGACGCGGACGGCTGCAATTCGCGGTTTATGCCTGGATTTTCGCTCGCACATCCAAAGCGTAAGCCTTTGACAATACGACAGATAGATCGTCATCGACCGCTTTAGCCTCGAAACTTTATGCTGCCCCCAATGGGTGGAAGGCACTTCGCTCGCGGGCGGCTTACGCTTCCCATCTACGATGCCGCTGCAAGCGAATGACTCGGAAGCGGGCCGCACCTCGCCCGCCGCTCGGCGATGGCAATCGCTCCCCGTCGCACCCCACATTTTCGCCAGTCGGCGACACGTTGGCAACATGAATTTACAAAGTCATTAACACCTAACACCGACCGCCTTTTGCACCGGTGGCCAAAGCAGGCCAACTGAGGTATCTTCCAGCGCTGGTGGCGGACATGGAAGATACTCACCCCCAACCCCTCTCTAGATCACTATGACCACCCGCACGAAGGATCTCCTTCGCTACGACCCCGCTGGCTGCTTTTTGCCGAAGACTGGCCTCACCACGGCAGCCTTTCAAAACCTGTTTCCCCAGCTGGAAGCCGCGCGCCGCGAAGTCGTCGACACCGACGTCCAGCTGTACAAAAGCGGTGGACCCATCCCCGTCGAAAAGCAGCCGCTGGATGCTGGCTTCTTCGAAATGCCGGAACGCCTGCTGCGCGAGTATCGCGAGCAAGGCGAAGCGAGCGAACTGGGCCGCATCCTCAAAAAGGCGACCGCCATTAGCAGCCAGGTCGACAAAGTGGTCGTCCTGGGGATCGGCGGCAGCTACATGGGCGCGAAGGCCCTGATGGACGCCTGCTGCGAACCGTATTTCAACGAGCTGTCGCGCGCCGATCGCGGTGGCCGCCCGCGCATGTATTTCGAAGGCAACAACGTCGACAACGACGCTTCGCGCGGCTTGCTGCACCTGCTGGGCAACGGCAAACCAGCCACCAGCCTCGACGACCGCTGGGCGATTGTCGTCATTAGCAAGAGCGGCGGCACGCTCGAAACCGCCGCTGCCTTCCGCCAATTTTTGGCCGCGCTGCGCCAAGCCAATGGCGGCGACATGCAAAAGGCCGCGCAATTGGTGGTGCCCGTCACTGGCAAGACCGGCCGCCTGTTCGATCTGGCGACCGCGCTGGGCTGGGACGAGATGTTCGAAGTACCTGACGGCGTCGGCGGTCGGTTCTCGATCCTGTCGGCGGTCGGCCTGCTACCTGCGGCGCTGTTAGGCATCGACATCATCAAGCTGCTCGAAGGCGCTGCCGCCATGAACGAGCACTTTCGCACCGCACCGCCAGGGCAAAATGCGGTGCTCGATTATGTCGGCGTCAGCCACCTGCTCGAAGAGCAGCAAGGCATCAATATTCGCTGCCTGTCGGTCTGGTCGAAGGCGCTCGAATGCGCCGGCCTGTGGTACGACCAACTGCTGGCCGAAAGCCTCGGCAAGCACGAGCGTGGCGCGACGCCGTTCACGGCCGTCAACACGCGCGACCTGCACAGCCGCGCGCAACAGCATCAAGAAGGTCGCCGCGACAAGCTGATGACCAACGTCATTGTCGATCACTGGCGCACCGATCCGCTGCCGGTCGGCAAGAGCGAGTTCGATCAGGACAAGCTCAACGACATCGCCGACAAAACGCTGGTCGAGATCATGGCCGCCGCTATCCAAGGCACCAACGAAGCCTACAAAGGCGATGGTCGCCCGACGGCCGATATTCACCTGCCGGCGATCAACCCGCACGTGATGGGTCAGTTCTTCCAGATGCTGATGCTCGCCACCGTGGTCGAAGGCCGCCTGATGGGAATCAATCCCTATGGCCAGCCCGGCGTCGAAGCGTACAAGAAGAACATGAACCGGATTTTGGGTCGATAAAACAAGGCGATTGGCAACGACGCGGGTGCCACTGCTGGCTCGCCCAGCAGTGCCCGCCGTCAGATCGCGGCCTTATCCAAGCGATGTTTTGGAGGCGGCCAGCGTCTTGAATGCTCGCCACCCTCAAAACGCTTTCGTTCGATACTTCACCGAGGTTTCTGGCACTCCCTCCTGAGTCGGGGCAGGTGGGCACCCCCGCCGTGGGGCCCCCGT
>JAEZGD010000381.1 GCA_023417165.1 Planctomycetota bacterium | reverse complement strand
GTGGCATGGGCGGCATGGGCGGCGGCGGCTTCGGCGGCGGCGGCGGCGTGTTCGCTGTTGAAGACGACCTGAGCCTGAGCAGCAAGCCCGCGACGACGCAGCCCGTTGTCGAGAAGCCCCAAGTTGCCAAGAAGCAGGTTGAAAAGCCGCAGGTCGTTCGCACAGGCGAAGCCAAGCGGATCGACGTGGTGATCGAAAGCGGCGCCAGCCCCTACGAGGCCTGGGACCGCCACTTCGAGCAGAACCGCAGTATCGCGCCGGAAGCGGTGCGAGAAACGGTTCGTCAGCTGATGAAGGCGAAGAAGTTTGACGAGGTTTCGGCAGTCATTCATGCGGCTTTGAAGCATGGTGGCGCCCAACCTTGGATGTACGAAGCCCTGACCTTGGCGTTGCAAGCCAAGGGGGCTGATAGCGCCGAATTGGAACGCACGCTGATGTCGGCTGTCGACTTCGCCAGCACGCCGGAAGACATGATGCTGGTCGCCGCCCACATGGTGCGATTGGGTCTGGATGACCGTGCTCTGAAGATCTATCAAGACGTCTCGGCCCTGGATCCGCTGCGTCCTGAACCCTATGTGCAAGGCCTCGATATCGCCGAACGTTTGCGTGATATCCAAGGCATTCAGTGGGCCAGCACCGGCATCCTCAGCAAGGGCTGGGCGAAGGAAGAACTGCCGATCCAAGAGAAAGCCACCCGCGTCGCCCGGGCGACCCTGCTGCAACTGCACGAGCAGAAGCGCACGCAGGAAGCTCACAAGTTCGAAGCCGCGCTCAACCAGGCACTGGTGCGTGACTGCGTGGTGAAGATCTCGTGGACCGGCGATGCCGACGTGGACCTGATGGTCGAAGAACCCTCGGGCACCGTCTGCTCGTTCCGCGCTCCGCGTTCGACGGCCGGCGGCGTGCTGATTGGCGAATCGCTCGCCAAGACACAGCCAACCGAAGGTCAGTCGGAAATGTACGTCTGCCCAGAAGGCTTCTCGGGTCAGTACCGCATGTTGGTGAAGCGGGTGTGGGGTAAGGTCACCAGTGGTAAGGTGACGGTCGACATCTACACCAACTACAACACCGACAAGCAAAAGCACATTCGCAAGCAAATCCCGCTAGGCGATAAAGACGCCTTGGTGGTGTTTGACGTGCCGAATGGCCGTCGCAAAGAAGCCTTGGCGCAACACCAGGTCGAAAACCTGGCTAAGGTGCAACTGGCGGTGAGCCGCGCGGTTCTGGCCCAACAGCTGGATACCGCTTCGAGTTCGTCGGACGCGTTGCAAGACTATGCCGCCTCGGTGGCACTCGCCCAGCGTCAAGGGCGTTGGCTTCCGCCAGGCCGCAATGCCGTCGGTTATCGCCCGGTCATCACCACCCTGCCTGAAGGTGCGAACCTGAGCGCTACGGCGGTGATCTCGGCCGATCGACGCTACGTCCGCATCACCGCCCTGCCCTTATTCTCGATCATCGGCGAAGTGAATACCTTCAACTTCGCCACGGGTGCGGGAACGGGTAATACGACAAACACGAACACCAATACCAACACCAATACAGTTGGCAATACGCTCAACAACTAACTAGTTTAGTTGAGCGATCGTTCATGCACCCCGGCGAGCCTACTCGCCGGGGTTTTTTGTTGCCTGGCGATAGCCGGGTGAATGCCGACCACGGCGCAACGTGCTTAGAGTCGGACCAGGCCGGGGAAGATCTCGAGATCGAGTTCTTCGACGCAGCCGCGCCGCAAGCGTTCAAAAGCGATCGCGCCCATGACGGCATTGTCGGTGCACAGATCAGGCGGCGCGATGTGCAATTCAACCTTGGCAGCGGCGCATGCTTCGCTTAATCGCGCTCGCAACCGCTGATTGGCGGCAACGCCTCCGCCGACGCATAGCGTGCGCAAATGCGTGCGGCGGCAAGCCGCCAATGCCTTGTCGACCAGGCAATCGACGACCGCTTCCTGAAAACTGGCGGCCAAATCAGACACTTGCTGCTCGGTGAGCGAAATGCTGCTCAAGTCCGGCTTGCCGGGACCCGCGATTTCGTAGCGAACAGCGGTCTTCAAGCCGCTGAAGCTGAACTGCAGCCGCGAATCGTCTTTCAGAAACGAACGCGGAAAGCGATAGGCGTCGCGTCGGCCCGCCAAGGCGGCTTTGCTAATCGCCGGGCCGCCAGGATACGGCAAGCCCAACATGCTGGCGACCTTGTCGAACGCTTCGCCGGCGGCATCGTCGATCGTGCCGCCAAGCTGCTCAAAGTCGATCGGCGTTTGGCAACGATACAAGCTGCTATGCCCGCCGCTGACAATCATGCCGATGCACGGAAAGATCTCTTTCTGCGCCGCCAATTTGCAGGCATAAATGTGTGCGTGCAGGTGATTGATCGCCACGAGCGGTTTGTTCAGCACGAGCGCCAAGGTCTTGGCCGCGACAACGCCCACCAGCAGCGAGCCGGCCAGCCCCGGCGTGTTAGCGACTGCAATCGCATCGATTTCGCCCAGCGTTTTGCCAGCCCGGCGAAGCGCTTCATCAATCACGGGCACGATCCGTTCCAGATGCGCGCGAGCGGCGATTTCAGGCACGACGCCGCGAAACCGCTGGTGCAATTCGTCTTGCGAAGCGACCACCGCTCCCAGCACTTGCAAGTCTTCGGTAATTACCGCCGCGGCCGTCTCGTCGCAGGTCGATTCAATGGCAAGAAGATGCATGGAGTGGTAGACCGCACGGGCCTGCCGAGCTAGAGAATACAAACGGTGAGAGCCGGCCTTACGACTTGCTGCCTGCGTCGGCAGTTTCCGTGGCTTCCGCAGGCTTTTCTGCGGCTTTCTCGGTCGCGGCCTTTTCGTCAATCTTGGTGGTGATGAGCTCCACCGCTTTGGCTAGTTGGCGATCGTTCAACTCGGGCGGCGATTCGCCTTCGCTCAGCTTTCGCAGGATGTCCCGCTCACGCCGAGCGGTGACGACTTCGGCCATTTCCACATCGGTGAGCCGCAGGTCATAACCATCGTTGGGCTTCACACCCCACTCGTCGGTATCCGAGGCCCCTTCAAAGCGATGAATGTTCTTGCCGTTGGGCCGCTTGTAGCCTGCGGTGGTCAGTTTCAGCGCGCTCTTGCCGTCTTCGAGCTGAATGATATTTTGCACGCTGCCTTTGCCCCACGTGCGCTCGCCGATAATCACCGCGCGATCGTGGTCCTGCAAGCAGGCCGAAACGATCTCGCTAGCGCTAGCGCTATAGCGG
>JAEZGD010000352.1 GCA_023417165.1 Planctomycetota bacterium | reverse complement strand
CCTTCAGCCCATCGCCGTCCATATCCACGAGATCAATCGCATGAATCTCGGCGAACTTCACGCCATACGCGTTGTCGGTGGCCTTTTCGCCGGTGATGGTATGTGACTTGAATTTGCCATCGGCAAGTTGCTCGTACCACACCAAACCAAAGCCATGCGCCGCCAGACCGGTGATGACGTCGTTGTGTCCATCGCCGTTGACATCATACGCATACATCTGCGCGCCACCAGGACCGCTGAACGCGACCTTGTGTTGCTTCCACACGGGATCGTCTGCTAAGGAAGCAGGCTGCTCCCACCAGCCGTTTTTCTCGAGCAGATCCAGGCGGCCATCGCCGTTCACGTCGCCAAATCCCAGGCCATGGGTGAACTTGCCACCTGCCGCTTGCGGGGAAATGCGATGAAAGGTCCACGGCTTGTGCGGCGCTTTCCAGTCGGGCGAGACATAGCCAAAGTATCCGCCGGACGAGCAGATAATTTCGGGTCGGCCGTCCCCTGTCAGGTCACCCCACGTCGGCGATTCGTTATCGACGACTTCAAAGACCACATGCCGCTGCCACTTCTCATCTTTGCCCTGCGGATTGCGAAACCACGAGGCGTCTTGGCCAGGAAAGCCAATGATCAGAATGTCGTTCCACCCGTCGGCATCAAAGTCGTACACATAGGCGAAGAAGTTGTCGGAGTAACCAGCCGGATCAAACGTCTTGGGGACGTAATAAGTGTGCTGCTTCTCAAACTTCGGACCTTCGTACCAGAACGGCCCGGCGATGAGATCGGCGTGCTGATCGTTGTTCAAATCGCCAAACGTCGCGCCTTCGGCAAAGAACCGCTCCGCCAAGGGAAGCTTGCGAAACGTATGCAGCGTCTGCGTTTCAGCAGCCAGCCCGAAAGTGCTGGCAAACAACAAAGCGGCCAGGCCGCCTAGCAACAAGCGACTTCGAAGCATATCTGCGGAATCCTAAAAGCAGGGGGCGGAAGAGTTGAGAAAAGTCTAGCTGTTGTCAGCGAGAGATGCCAATTCGCAGCCCAACGCGAGTCGAAAAGTGATTCTTGCAACTTCTTAAGCTTGACAAGCCAGGGCGCACGATTTCGTCGTAACTACCTCTGCATAGCGTATTAACGACCAGCTTACCGAATAGTAATCGAAGCGGGTTATCGGCAATTAAGCCGCGAGTGATAGATTGGACGAGGATGATGCAGCGCTTGCTCGCGCTTGCCATCGATCGCCAACCACTTCCCGCCAAAGCCAGTACTGTGATCCAAGTTACCGCGTCTTCCCATGCTTCGGTCGGCGCCGAAAGCGTGTCGCCGCAGGCCGCGTTACAGGACCTGATCGAACACGCAGCTCACTTTCTGCCGGCGCAGGGTCCGATCAACGTTTTCATCCATCACAACACACTGCACACGTTGGAAGAGCTGCCCTTCGACGAAGCTGTGCAAACCGGCGGGCGGCTTTATGGCTGTCAGCCCTATTTGACGGAAGACCAATATCGTCAGCGTTTGGCGAACGAGCGCATTCAACTCGCCGAGCTGAAGGCGGTGCTGGCCGATGTCCTTGGCGAGCGTGGTTCAGAGTTAATCGCCAATTTGGTTACGCGCTATGATCTGCGTCAAGCCATGCTCGAACACCCGCTGCGCGTGGCCGCCCCGGCCGAGCTACGTTGGTTTGTGGCAGAAACCGACGCACTGACGCGTTTTCGACCGGAGGTCGCTGCTCACGTCGCCACGCGCTTGCTGGACGAAACGCGCCATTGGTTGATGCGTGACCTGCTGCCGCGTGCGCAAGCGCAAGGTGGTCAGAAAGCGACGGGCGAGAGCAATCTACTCGCCGGGCTGATCTCGGAAGCGTCACCCGCCGCGTTTGACCGCTGGAGTCCGCAGCAATGGGAAGCGCTGACTCTACGGTTGCTGTGGCGCGTCTGCCGCCAAGGCGTACATGGCGTCAAGCCGCATCTGCCACCCACTCCGCCAGCGCGCCGCCATCGCGACATGCTGCTAGACGTGACCGGAATCGACACTGATCAGTGGGTGAACGACATTCTGATTCGCTTCTGTTCGGCCTTTCTCGATCAAGGGCTGGCGCAGTGGCCGCTACCGGGACGCGATGCCGGCTTCTTTCGCTGCTTTGCGCAACTCTATGGCGACGCCGCGAACTCGCCGCTGGGCTGGCTCCGCAATTTGCCGGACGAACTAAATCGCATCCGCGAGACCGGCCTGCAGCCGCTCGATTCCATTGCCGAATCGCTGACGCTGTTGGGCGTGCCGCACGACGAATACGAAACGTATGTGACCTCGACGCTGCTGGCACTGCGCGGTTGGGCCGGCATGATTCGGCAAATGGAAATGCGTGCCGATCGCGCAGCCTATCCGATTTCGGAGGGGACGCTCGAAGCCTATCTCGCGGTGCGTTTGCTACTGGAACGCCTGGCAGTGGGGCACCTCGCGCGAGCGGAACTCGACTTCCGCGGCGAATTGCGCGACCTGCGCACCACGATCCAGCATCAGGCTCAAACGCGCGAGCAGGAGAATACTGAACAGCGCGCGTTTCCGATC
>JAEZGD010000336.1 GCA_023417165.1 Planctomycetota bacterium | reverse complement strand
ACATAGTAATTAGGTTCTAAGAGCCTTTTATTGGCTAGCAACGGCGGTAGATGAGAAGCGTCCATGTGCAGCCTTGTCTTGCCAAGTGAATCAGTACGACCTGCGCTGCGTCGGACCGAAATGCATTTAGCCCGCCAATGTCCGAAGCGTTCAGAATGAACATCGCAAGTGACGTGCTAGATTTCCTGGTTCGTATCTCTTGGCGGGCCTCCCAAGCTGAGTGCAATAACCTCCTCGACGCTTGGATGGTGGTCAAAATAATCAGGGCTGTAGAAGATCAGGTCGGACTTTCCGGGGTGTCGGCAAATCTGATTGAAGAGCGATACTGCGACGATGTCGTCTACTTCATTTCGCCCGGGCGTGTAATGCTTCAAGTATTCCATTAAACCGCGATGCACTTCCTCGCTGGCATCGCATGGGGCCGAAAGTAGATTTTCAACGGACGCTTGCAAAGCAGCGTCCGTGGTATCTGCGTTTGCCTGCACCAAATCGAAGATATAGTTCCATGGTATGGGCGGCTGAACATGGCTTTGAGCCGCCTGTGCTCGAACTTGATTCATCCGAGCAACATGGCGCTTGACCAGGTACTTTGCCATTATATTTGTCGCCGATCGATTCCTGAGTTGCTAGCTCGGCCAGTTGGACTATCGCTCGTAGGCGAATTGTAGGACGGCAGTGCAGAACATGCCACGCATTGCCGCGCCTCGGATGGCATCCAGGGCAGGGCGGCGGGATTAATTCTGTGGGTGCGGCTTGCGGGCGGGGCGGCGAGGGCGAAAATGAGCTTGTATGGAACCTCAATCCCCAGTACCATTCGCCACCCCCCTAGAGCCAGCGGAGCGCGCCGAATGGGCGTTTGATGCGTGGTTGCGGGGGGTGATGATCGTAGGCGGGCTGACGCTGGTCACGCTTTTGATCGTCGCCAGGACGCTGGAGCCAAATCCCGGCGGGATGGGGACGCATCAGCAGTTGGGCTTGCCGCCTTGCTCGTCGGTCAGCATGTGGGGCGTGCGTTGCCCGGCGTGCGGCATGACGACGTCGTGGGCTTATCTCACTCGGGGAAACGTGCTGGCGTCGCTGTCGGTGAATTCTGGCGGTACGTTGCTGGGACTAGCGGCGGCGGTCACGGGACCTTGGCTGCTGATGTCCGGCATCCGCGGACGCTGGTTCGGCAATCCGCCACACGAGTTTGTGATATTGGGAATCTGCGTCATCGTCGCGTTTGTGATCGCGATCGACTGGCTGTTGCGAATCTACGGAAGTTAAGGCTCGCATGAGCGAGCTGGCGCTGGGCCGACTGCCCGGCGAAATCGGCAAGGAGTGCCACCATGTCTCGTCTCGAGTTCTGCGTCTCGCGTTGGCCGGTAATGATCGTCGCGGCGATCCTGGTGCTTTCGACATCGGGTTGCGTCGGCATCGCCGCCCAGTTGATGTACATGGCGGGCGCAGGCGATATCAAACCGGAATTCGCCGGGCTGAAAGAAAAGAAAGTGGCGGTGGTGTGCGTCTCGAATCGCTCGGCCTATGGCAGCGGCAAGGAGTCGCTCGCGCTGGCTCGCATGGTCTCGGTCATCCTTGGTCGCGAGGTAAAGAAGATCGAGATGATCGGCCAGACCGAGATCGATAACTGGAAAGACACCAACGAGTGGGATGAGATCGACTATCGCGCGATCGGTCGCGGCGTGAAGGCTGAAATGCTGGTGGCGATCGACCTGCGTTCGCTGTCTTATTACGATGGCCAAACGATGTACAAAGGCCGCGCCGACTTCACCGTTTCGGTCTATGACATGACCCAAGGTGGCGGCAAGATCGTGTGGAGCAAAGCGACGCCTGACTTCCAATTCCCGCAGCACGGCGGCCGCCCTGTAACCGACATGGTGGAAGCCAACTTCCAGAAGCAATTCCTGGGACTACTGGCGAAAGACATCGCCCGCAGCTTCCACTCATACGACAAGGTGGTGACGATGGCCACCGATGCCACGCTGCTGGATTAGTGGGCAGTGGGGAGCATGAAAAACAAAGAAGCCAGCGAGGTAACGCCTCGCTGGCTTCTTTTTTTGTGAGCTGGTTATTGGCCACTGGTTATTGGCCATTTGTTAGTTGCTTAGGTGCGGCTCGCAGACTCGCCACACCCTACGACCGCCGCTTGTCATTGGTCATTCGTGCTTGGTCATTCGTCATTCGTTCGACATTTGAATTTCGAACTTCGACATTTCCATGCGGTGCGGCTCGCAGACTCGCCACACCCTCCGGCACTACGGCCTTTTACAGCTTCGGGACTGGGCGTTTTTCGGGACCGCGTTTGAGCATGCGAGCGGCCTCGTTGGCGGGCGGGGGCGCATTGTTGTTGCCGTCGCCGCCCATGCCAGGCGGGTTGATTGGCGTATGCGCTTCTTTCCACTCGAAGCCCATCGGCGTATCGAGTTCCTTCTTGGCCAGCAAAGCCCAAGGCGTGCCTGGATGCTCTTTCACGACGCGTTCCAGATACATCGTGGCCTTCTGGGCGAGCTTTTCTAGTTGGCTGCCGACGCTGATGGTGTCGGCCGGTTCCAGCACCCACGTGTTGTTCTTTTCGTCTTTGAACTTCAGACCGGTCTTTGCTTGGGCAAGCATGGCGTTATAGGCTTCGGTGCGGACCTTCACGGCCGCGACACGGCCCATCGCCAAGTCGTAACCTGCTTGCCAGCGGGCGTTGGTTTCCTTAGCACGATCAGGTTCGCCTTGGGCCAGGTGATCGTACAACTGAGCCAGCTTCGGCTCTAGTT
>JAEZGD010000282.1 GCA_023417165.1 Planctomycetota bacterium | reverse complement strand
ACATAGATGCTGAGGCAGGTGGTATAGAGCCGGCCGCCATGTGCGCCCCAGCGATCGTTCGATGGCGACCAACTGCCCGCTTCCTTGCCGGTCTGGGTTTGAGCGTTGGGAACCGCTTGACGCATCACCGCGTTCCATTCGTCCCACTCAGGGCCGCCCATGTGATGCAACACTTGCGCGGCATAGTACCAATAGTAGACGTTCTGGTCGTCATAGCTGATCTTGTTCTGCAGCAGGTACTTCACGCCCGTATGCAGCCGCGGATCGGCATGCTTCCAGCCCAGATACTGCCGGCAGAGCAAACCTTCAGCCGTCATCGGCAGCGTCGGCCCATTGCCAGGCTTATACGAATAGAGCGAGCCATCTTCGTACTGTACGGAGTCTAAGAACTTGCTGATCATTTCCAGCTGCGGGCTGGGCACTTCGAGCCCCGCCATCAGTGCGCTTTGCAGCGCGATGACGAACCAGCCCGTCACCGACAGGTCCGAATCGACGCGCGGCGTATAACGCCAGCCGCCACCGCTTTGATCTTGCGACTTGATGGCGTAATCAATAGCCAATTGCGCCGGCTTGCGATACTGCGGGTCTTTGGTCATGCCATAGAGTTCGCAGATGGCGATCGTGCACTGCGCCTGGGTATAGAGCCGCGCATTATAGACGGGCTCTTGCACGAAGTTGCCATCCGCGTCTTGCTTGCTGAGCATCCACTTCCACGCTTTGGCGACCACGTCTTTGAAGTCGCCGCTACGATGGGTGTTGCCTGCGCCTTGAAACGCGATGAGCGCCATGGCGGTGGCGGCCGTCGCGTTCTCTTGGTTCGAGCCATCGCTATAGGGCCCCATCAAGCTCCATGAGCCATCGGCGCGTTGATTCTTCTTCAGCCACGTCAGCCCCCCGACTACGGCGTCTTCATTCATCTTGGTACCGCCATACGCCGCCAGCAGCGCCTTCTTGGCCCCCTTCTCTCGCCCGGTGAGTGCCATGCCAATCGAAGGCGCGACCAGGTCCGACGTCGCGGTGGTGCCAGCCACCAACGGATCGATCAGTTGCGTCGGCGGCGCGGCAAACGGATCCTCGACAAACTTCAACGACTCCGAGAATTCTTTGTCCAACTCTTCGACCGGTTCGAGCGACGAACTGAGCACCGACGAATCGATCAACTGCTCGCCGAGGCGTTCGGCCCACGAGACCTCGACGTCGACCTGTTTTTTCTCCGTCTGTGTGTAATACACCAGCCCCATCAAGATCAGCGCGACCATGTGCACGACAAGGCTGATCAGCCAAGGCGGCGCGGCCTTCACCGTGATGATCGGAGCCTCTTCGTCTTCCTCAGGCGCGGCCTCCGCGACCTTCACCGCATCGGACTTCGGCTTCTTGACCAACACCGGGCGCGCGGCGGTCGCAGCTGCAGGCGTTTGAGGCTTGGCCGTTGCGACAGGAATCGGCCGCAACGGAGTCGGCTGCGCTGGTTGCACAGGCGTTGGCTGTACGGGAACGGGCTGCGCTGGCTGCACGGGCGCTTGAAACGCTTGTTGCTGAAAGCTGCTGCCCGGCGGTGGCGGCGGTGCATTTTGCACCGGATAGACCGGCGCGGCCGGTTGCACAGGCATGCCGTACGGCTGCGGATAGCCTGGCGGGGGCGGATATTGCGCGCCCGGCGGCTGATAGGGCGTGCCGCCATAGGGTTGAGGCGGCGGTGGCGGCGGATATCCCTGCGGCTGAGGTTGTCGATACGGATCGGGGACCGACATACCGTGTTCCTTCCCTTGGCGAGCCCTTACCGGGCGTTGCGCATGTTGCGCGCGCCAAATCGCCCCTCGAGCATTCGCGCCGCACCTGGCATCTTATTCGCGCATCAATCGCGCGGCAGAAAAGTAAAAGCACCACAGCCCAGCAAACGCCTGCGGTCCTTCCACCTGCTAGTGTAGCCGACAAGACGTGCGAAGCAAGCAAAAAGTGGTTACAGGGCCTTGGGTTGTGACGATTTTGCGGCTCGTGAATAACACCCACCGCCGATGTCAACTAAGCGTCTGCGGCGGGGAATTGTCTCTTTCGATTCCCAAATATTCCGGCCAAAGGTCAAGTTTCGCAGCCCGTGGCACGATTAATAACCATCTCCGGTAAATTATCGGCCTCGCCCCCTTCCCTGGCCCGGCGATGCCGCTAGAATACCTACTCGCTTAACCACAGCGAACACCCATCGCGGGGTGGAGCAGCCCGGTAGCTCGCGAGGCTCATAACCTCGAGGTCGCAGGTTCGAATCCTGTCCCCGCAACTCTTAAAATCCCCAGAGTCACAGTGATGTGACTCTGGGGTTTCTTTTTTTAGGGTGTGAAACGTTTCCGTCTCTCACCTTCCAGTCGGCTCTGGATGCCTACTCTCGGCTCGGCCATCACCTGAGTGTAGATCATCGTCGTTTCCACATTTTTGTGGCGGATGAGGTGCTGCATGGTTCGAATGACGTAGCCGTTCTCGGATGACGCCACCGGCCGTTGCAAGTGGCCCGGTAGGTGAGTGCAATCATTAGGCGGCAGCGAGCGTGCAATGGCAAACGGTAAAGTTCCCTTCCAGGAAGTAGCAATAGATGCGTCGGAGATTCTGGACTGGCCATCTTTTCACGCCGTCTTCGCTAAGGCGTTCGGCTTCCCTGACTTCTATGGGCGAAACATGAACGCATGGATCGATTGCATGACTGATTTAGATGAGCCCGGATTGGGCATGAGCAAGGTGCATGCGCCTGCGAACGGCATCGTTCTAATAAAGGTCGTCAATGCCAAGGATTTCTCGACGCGGTGCCCTGAGCAAGCGGCCGCCCTGAACGATTGCGCGGCCTTCGTCAATTGGCGGCGGTGCGAGCAGGGTGGCGCCCCCGGTGCTGGCGCTTTCATACCATTAGTAGCATGGGCTGCCGCCTAACAACTCGCTGAAGCGGATGCGTGAAAGATAAAGTGCCAAAGCTGAAACACGGACATGCACGTCGCTCAACTCAACGGTTATGCCGAGTAGCAACCACAAGTACAGGCGCATGGTCGGTCGACTTCCCGAGGAGATGAAGACCCTCATGAGCCTATGCGCCAGAGAGGTCGTCATACTGGCGCACCATGTGGGCACCACGGGCTGGAGCGTTGATTTCCAAATCGATGAGTCGTCGTTTCGTCTGGAATACGATAGGGGCTTCCTAGTGGTCGTGAAGGATCCTGCTGGCGAGGCGAGAACCCTTGCGCCGGAGAAGGGTACGTGGTTCAGCGACTCACTGCAGAGGTTAGCCGAGCAAATCGCCAGAGAAGCAGCAAAACCAGCCGCTGGATCCAACGGCGGTTCTAATCCGTCGGTATGAAAGTTCGGTTTATCCGCCGCTGATCAGTTCTACGTTGGGCCTCGAGAGTAAAGCACTAATAGATCAAAATGATCTGTGCGAGCCACATCCCAATCATAACCAGCGAAGCGATTCACTAGCCATGCCAAGCGATAGTCATCCGCCTCTCCTCAAATATGCATCCTTGGTACACCAGTCGATGCCGATCTGGAAAGTGATGCTACTTCGGATCAATAAGCGGGGGCCCAAGAGCAACATCCATCGAATTACCTCCATCTCACGCTAGCACGGTCGCTACGTAATCAACAAATTGCTGAGGTCGTGGCGGTGCGATGGTCGATACTAATACGTTTAGATTCAGGATCTTAGTTGAAGAAAAAAATCTCGTGCGGAATGCTTTTTCCATCTTCAGCATTTTGACGTCAGCCTTGCTGCTGAACGTGTCTGACGCTGCAGATTCTGCGCAGCCAACGCAGGAAAAGGTAAGCCACATCTATGTCATGCGACGTCCCATCAATGGGCAACCGCTCACGAGCATTGGTAGCTTCGCCCATTCCGCCTTGCTGTTGCAGACCGACCAGGGAAACTCGTATGCCTTGGAGTACCAACGAGATGGCAAAGCGCATCTCACTTTGGGCAAGCAGAAAGCGATCCGGGAAGACCGCCAGAAAGGGATTGCTCACATCCGCATGGTGGGCTGGGCGAACGGCGAGGTGTCCGATT
>JAEZGD010000280.1 GCA_023417165.1 Planctomycetota bacterium | reverse complement strand
GTGTTTCATCCTGCGCAGCGTGTGACGCCGGAAGTGCAATGAGCGACGCACCGCAATCTCTTCGCGATCTGCAAGCTTGGATGCAACAAGCGGTGTCGAGTCCGCATGGCCCGGCGGACAACGTAGACGAGCGCATTCAAGCGAGCGCGTCGCAAAGTGCCGCCGAGCGACTAGAGATCTATCACGCGGCGTACTTCGCCCGGTTGATCGAAGTGTTGCAGGCGATGTTTCCTGGGCTGCGTTTTGCGCTGGAAGACGATGCCTTCGACGAACTGGCGCTGGCCTATCTGCAACAGCATCCGCCGCGCAGCTATACGCTGAATGTGCTGGCGGATCGGTTTGTCGACTTCCTGCAGGAGACGCGGCCGCCGCGCGCTGGCGACGCGCCGGACTGGGCCGACTTCGTGATTGACTTGGCGCGACTTGAAGCGGCGATTGACGAAGTCTTCGACGGCCCCGGCGTGGAAGGCGCGCCGCTCCTCGATCCGCAGGCGCTGGCGCAGCTCGATGCCGCCGCGGCGGGGGCGCTGCAATTGAATTTGGCTCCCTGCGTGCGCCTGCTGACGCTCGATTTTCCGCTTCAGGATTGGTACACCGCGTTTCGGCGCGACGAACGGCCGCCGCTGCCGGCGCCCGAGCCTGCGTGGCTGGCGCTGCATCGGCGCGACTATGTCGTGCGGCGCATCCCACTCGAACGAGCGGAGTTCGCCCTGTTGTCGGCGCTGGCCGAGGGGCAGCCGCTGGGGGCCGCGATTTCCGCCGCTGCGGCCGTGATTTCGCCGGGCGAACTCTCCGCAAAACTCGGCGGTTGGTTTCGCGATTGGGCGGCCACGGGGATGATCCGCTGGTAGAACAGGGCGCTTGCGCCTTCTACCCACGCGGCAGGGGGCGGTTACAATGGGCGGTTTCTTTTTTGCCGTTTGCGAGTGCCAGTCATGTCGGTCATGGAATGGATGAGTGGGCGAGTGTTTAACTTCGTCCATCGCAATAACCTCGTTTACAACACCTGTTGGGAAGACCCGCGGCTGGATCGCGTCGCGCTGCAATTGACGCCGCAGGACAACGTGCTGGTGATCACCTCGGCGGGCTGCAATGCGCTCGACTACGCGTTGTGCTCGCCGAATCACGTTTACGCGGTCGATATGAACCCGCGGCAGAACGCACTGCTGGAACTCAAGATCGCCGGCATCAAGCATTTGCAGTTCGAAGACTTCTTCGCCTTGTTTGGCCAGGGCCGTTTGCGACACGCCCGGCAGATCTATCAGGACCAGCTGCGCGGCTCGATGAGCGAGTGGTCGCAACAGTACTGGGACAAGTGGATCAAGCGGTTCTTCGATAACAAGCAGCGACCGTTTTACTTCCGAGGCACCGCCGGCACCTTCGCCCGGTTCATCAAGTTCTATTTCGACAAGGTGATTCGCGTTCGCCCGCAGGTGGAAGCGATTCTGAACGCCAAGACGATCGAAGAACAGCAACAGATCTTCGACGCCGAACTGCGGCAAAAGGTGTGGACGCGCTCGCTGCGGTTTGCGATGGGCCGCGATTCGACGCTCTCGATGCTGGGCGTGCCGCGTGCCCAGCGCCGCCAAATCGACACGCAATATCCCGGCGGCATCGTCAACTTCATTCACGACTGCCTGGAAGCCGTGTTCTGCAAGCTGCCGCTGCAAGACAACTACTTCTGGCGCGTCTATATGACCGGTAGCTACACGCGCGAGTGCTGCCCCGAGTACCTCAAGGAAGAGAACTTCCACAAGCTCAAGGGCGGGCTGATCGACAAGGTCAGCGCGCACACCGATTCAGTGCAAGGCTTCCTCGAAAAGAACGATGTCCAAATTTCGCGCTATGTGCTGCTCGATCACATGGACTGGCTGAGCGATAAGTACTTTGCGCTGCTGGAATCCGAGTGGGCCGCCACCATCAGCCGCGCCGCACCGAACACGCGCTTCCTGTGGCGCAGCGGCGGCTTGCGGACCGATTTTCTGAACGATGTGAAAGTCGAACTCGATGGCCGCGTGCGTCCGTTGCCAGAGCTGCTGGAGCTGCATCCGCAATTGGCCGCCGAACTGCACGAAAAGGATCGCGTGCACACCTACGGCAGCTTCTATATCGCCGATCTGAAACGCTAGTCGTCACTGCACCTTCGTCCTTCGTCCTTCGTCAATTGCGCTTCCGGCATGGGCATTATTTCCGATCTGAAAATCCTGTATCACCTGACGCTCAAGCCGATTCGTGGCCAAGACCACGCTACGCGCCTCGAGAGCTTTTACTCGGGGCAGGCCGAAGCCTACGACGACTTTCGCAAGCGCTTGCTGAAAGGCCGCGAAGAGCTGATCCAAGCCGTGCCTGCGCCCGAAGGGGGCGTGTGGGTCGATATGGGTGGCGGCACCGGCGCGAACCTGGAGTTCTTCGGCGACAAGCTATCGAAGCTGAGCAAGGTCTACGTCGTCGACCTCTCGCCTTCGCTGCTGAAGGTCGCCGCCAAACGGATGGAAGCGCGCGGCTGGACCAACGCCGAGGCGATCGAAGCGGACGCCACCGTCTGGCAGCCGCCGGAAGCGCCGGTCGATGTGGTGACATTCTCGTACTCGCTGACGATGATCCCCGACTGGTTCGCGGCGATCGACAACGCCATTCAAATGCTGAAGCCTGGCGGCGTGATCGGCGTGGTCGATTTCTATGTCTCGCGGAAGTTCCCGCGCGACGGCCTGAAGCGGCATCGCTGGTTCACACGCAACTTCTGGCCCGTTTGGTTCGGTAACGACAACGTCTATCCGTCGGCCGATCACGTTCCCTACCTGCATCGCCACTTCGAACCGCTGCACTTCGACGAGCGGATGGCGAAGGTGCCCTATATCCCCATGGGCCGCACGCCTTACTACACGTTTGTTGGCCGCAAACGAGGCTAGTTGGCTTTTCGTTCGCGAATCTGCCAGAATCTGCGCAGCTACGCCACGGGCATAGGCAGACCTTCGCTGCATTCAATCGCGAAGGTTGGATTTGCTGCGTGGCTTTTCGCCAACTGCCTTTCTGGAAGGGTGTGCATCATGCTTCGCGAGTTATGCTGCGCGGTCGTTGTTTTGTCGTTCTCGATCGGCCTTGCGTGGGGAGCGCCGCAAGATCGCGATACCAAGGTTCGCAACGACAAGCAGGAAGTGGTCGACGCGGGGTTCTGGATCTATGACGATTTGGACCGCGGCATCGCGCTGGCCAAGCGGACGCAAAAGCCGCTGCTGGTGGTGATTCGCTGTATTCCGTGCGAAGCGTGCGAAGGATTCGACGCCAAGCTGGTCGATCGCGATCCGCTCATCAACGACTTGATGGAAAAGTTCGTCTGCGTGCGTATCGTGAAGGGGAACGGACTCGACCTGTCGCTCTTTCAGTACGACTATGACTTGTCGTTCGCCGCGTTCTTTATGAATGCGGACAAAACGATCTATGGTCGGTTTGGAACGCGGACCAAGAACGTCGATCCGTCGAGCGAGATCACGCTGGAAGGTTTCCGCAAAGCGCTCGAAACGGCGCTCGCCTGGCATGCCGAGTACCCGCTGAACAAAGCCACGTTTGCCGGCAAGGTCGGCGCGCCGTCGAAGTACAAAGTGCCGGAAGAGATGCCGCTGTTGCAGGTCAAGTACAAGTCGGAGCTCGACTACCAAGGCAAGGTGGCGCAAAGCTGCATCCATTGTCATCAGATTCGCGATACCGAGCGCCGCATGTTGCGCGAAGCGAACCAGCCGCTGCCAGAGAAGGTGCTGTTTCCGTATCCGATGCCCGATGTGCTGGGCATGCAGCTTGATCCGCGCGAACTAGCGACGATCAAGCAGGTCGCGGCAGGCAGCGCCGCGGCGAAGGCCGGATTGGCCGCCGGCGACAAGCTGGTAACGCTCGATGGCCAGTCGCTACTATCGATCGCCGATGTGCAGTGGGTGCTGCACAATGCAGCCGCGCCGACGGAACTGCCGGTGGTGGTCGAGCGGGCGGGCAAGCAGGTGAAGCTGACGCTGCCACTCGCCAAAGACTGGCGTCGCGCGGACGAGATCTCGTGGCGGCCGACGAGCTGGGAACTGCGCCGGATGGCGACGGGTGGATTGTTACTGGAAGCGCTGCCTGCGGCGGAGCGCGCGAAGCTGAAGCTGGCCGAGGATCGGATGGCGCTGCGCGTGAAGCATGTCGGCCAGTACGGCGAACATGCCGCAGCCAAGAACGCTGGCTTCCAGAAAGACGACGTGCTGGTGCGGGTCAATGGTTCGACGACGCTGCTGACCGAAACGCAACTGTTTGCGCTGGCGATGAACGAGCATCGCCCTGGCGACAAGCTTCCGGTCACCGTGCTGCGCGGCGGCAAAGAAGTGGAACTCGAGCTGCCACTGCAGTAACTGCGGCTGACGCTGTGTCGTTGCGCTACAGGGACGAAGCATGGCTTCGTCCTACGGCTTGGGAGCGAGGCTTCTTCTTACAGGCTGACGCCGATTATCCGGGCGCGTTCGCG
>JAEZGD010000174.1 GCA_023417165.1 Planctomycetota bacterium | reverse complement strand
GCTAAAGCCCGAGGTCTGCACCTTGGTTTGGCCATTGGGGTGCACGATGACTTCGATGGTTTTCATCAAGCCGCACCTCCCGCCACCTGGATGGTCAGCTTGATCGAGCCGTCGCTGAGGGGCTGCTCCGTTACGGTGTGCCCTTGCTTGCGCGCTTCCAGTTTGGCACGCTCGACAGCATACATCTGGATGAACCGATCAAATTCCACTTGCGCGCCCCACCGGCCATTAAAATTGTCGAGCTTCACGTCACCACTGGCCAGATCGCAAACCACGGGATACTTCCAGCCCGGCAATTCGACGGCTAGGCCAGTGGCCGATGCGCTGAAGAGTTTTACCGTGCGCGCAACGGGCGGGGGCAGTTGCAAACGCTGACAAGCCGCCGCGACGGCGGACGCGTCACGAACTTGGGTTTTGATGTGCACGATATGCGACATGCGGATGTGGTTCCTTTCTGCCGTCTACAGACGGCGGAGCTTGGTTAAGAACGGCCTCGATCTCTTCGGCCGTCGGTGGATCGTGGCGGCCGAACAAAGCCCAGGCGGCGAGTAGTAGCGGCAGCAGGCAGGCCAGAATGAGCGCCAGGCCGAGAATCGAAGAGCCCGCCTGGGCGTCGCGGTCGCGAGACGCCATCCATTGCGTGTGGCGTGCGGCCAGCGCTTGATACTGCTGGGCGATGTCCGCCTGATCGGCACGGAGTTCGCGCTGCAGCGTCGCCAATTCCTGGCGTGAGGCCGCGTCGGCTGTCACTAGCTCGCGGCTACCGCCGGCGATCTGCTGGTTGGCCTCGACCAGCGTCTGACTTTGCTCGGCCTGCCAACGCGCGCTCTCCATGGCGTAGTCGGCGAGCTGTGCGTTTTCGTCCGCGCAGCCGCTGACTCCAACCAAGGCGACGGCCAGCACGCCGGCGACGAAGTCTCTTTGGTTCATTCACGCTCCTTTGTACGAGATAACGATGCAGCACCGCCTGGCTCGCCCGACGAAGGCGAGCCTGACGCACCAGCGCGACGATCGCGCCGGTGATGGCTGCGGAAAAACAGACAATCAGCACGGCATTCAAAAGGGGCCTCCTATGTGAAGATGCAGGTGGAAGCCTCTGCGTAATAGCTACTGCATCACACCAAAATATTGTGACGCAATAACGCGAAAGATTTAGGAGTTTAACTTCTCCCACCACTAATTGGACAACGCTTTTCGACCGTGGTATACCTCTCTTCCTCACCCCATAGCGAACGGTATCACTTTGAGTTCAACCCCAGCACACCTTGGAGATCTGCTTGCCGCAGTTTGTCCGCGAGAGCGAAGCGGGCCAAGGTCGGCAAATCGTTTCACGTTTCAGAGCTCGTTCGGCCTCTGCCTAATGTTGAAGTTGCACGAAAGTGTTGGTGACTATTGTGTGCTGTTCGACGTGCACGATGATGTTGTCACGTTGAACGACTCCGCGAATCCCAAGACTGCAAAGTTCTATCAGGTGAAGACGAAGACGCCTGGCAACTGGACGACGCATGCCCTCACCGCCCGCAGTAAGGGCGAGAGCGGGAATCTGCTGCCATCCCACCTTGGTAAGCTCTACGACCATCGCCAAAAATTCGGCACTGGAGTCGAGAGCTTAACGTTTGTCTCGAACGCACACCTCGATGTGCAGATGGCCGAAAACTCAAAGGGCGTTGACAAAGACTTGCTATGTTTCTCGGACATCGACACCGTCGAGCTGGCCAACGTCTGCACAAAGCTGGAAACAGAATTCGCTTTGACGACGCCACCAGTCGGGATGGACAGCACATTCTTCGAGGCCACGCCGCTCAGTGTTCGCGATCACGAGACCCACTGCGAAGGAGCTGTATCAGCATTCCTGTCGAGGCAAGGCGACGGCACGATTCCTCCCGGACCGTTTCACCGAACGCTAAGGGGCGAGGTCCAACGTCGAAGCACTAAAGAAGGCGATGTCGCCGCATTCGCAGAGATGGTGAAGCAAAGGGGACTCACCCGCGCTCAGTTGCAGAACATGATTGACAGTGTCATGTCGCAGCGGCGGCAGGACGATCTTGTGGCCCTTATCCGCACACAAATTGTTCAGGAGGCATTCGCGTTTAGGCACCAGAGTGTTCTAATTGGAGACGTACGAAAGTTCCTTGCGCAACGGCTCGACCGCACTAGCTTAATCTTGTCCGATGCTGCAGATCAGGTGGCCCAAGAACTGACTTCAGCCCCGACATCTGTGTTCAGTTCTGCCCGGCCCATTGCCGATACCATATCCTATTTATCCGCACGACCGAACGCAGCGTGGCAGCGGGTGAAGGACTACTACTCCGAAGGTTTCCTGGAAGCAATGTTTGTGGTGATGGCCTATGAACAACAACTTCCGCCGGCTAATCCGCAACCTGAGGATGAAAACGTATGACAAGGTTGCGTTTTCACGAAATCCTCCTCGTGTCCGAGCCAGAGCGGACCGCCCGAAGAGTGAAGTTTCCGAGCCACGTGATGGTGATCAAGGGCGAGAATGATTGCGGGAAGTCCTGCCTAATCAAATCGCTTTATACGGCCTTCGGGGCTGTGCCTAGGA
>JAEZGD010000090.1 GCA_023417165.1 Planctomycetota bacterium | reverse complement strand
ATGTCAACGACTTCAACAAGTTCGGTCGTACCTATCAGGTGCGCGTGCAAGCCGATGACAAGTTTCGCGCTGAGCCCAAGGACATCGCCCGGCTGGAAGTTCGCAACCGCGCGGGACAGATGATTCCGATGGGCAGCCTGGCGAAGATTCACACGTCGTTCGGGCCGCAGATTATCACGCGCTATAACCTGTACCCGGCAGCCGCCCTTAACGGCGAACCAGCGCCAGGTTTCAGCTCGGGCGAGGCGTTGAAGCTGATGGAACAGGTGGCCGCAGCGGAACTGCCGCCGTCGATGGGCTTCGAATGGACCGACATGTCGTATCAAGAGAAGAAGGTCGGCGGCGAGTCGGTGATGATCTTCTTGTTCGCGGTGGTGCTGGTGTATTTGGTGCTGGCCGCGCAGTACGAAAGCTGGATCACGCCCGCCGCGGTCATTATGGTGGTGCCGCTCGGCTTGCTGGGCGCCATCGCTGCGGTGACGATTCGCGGCATGGACAACAACCTTTACACGCAGATCGGAATCGTGCTCATTATCGCGCTGGCGAGTAAAAACGCGATCTTGATTGTCGAGTTCGCGCGTGATCTGCGCGCGGAAGGCAAGTCGATCGTCGACGCCGCAGTCGAAGCTGCTCGCTTGCGGTTCCGCCCCATCTTGATGACGTCGTTCGCGTTCATCTTGGGCGTGGTGCCGCTGGTTTTCGCTAAGGGCGCGGGTGCGGCAGGGCAGCAAGCTCTCGGCACCGCCGTGTTTGGCGGCATGATTGCTTCGACGATCTTGGCGGTGTTCTTTGTGCCGGTGTTCTTCCTCCTGTTCCAGCGTTTGCAGGAATGGTGGAAGCCGCTGCCGGCGCACGTCCCGGTGGCCGTCGAAGGAACGGCTGACGTCACCGCGAAGGCTCACTAAGTCTTCGCCTGCTCAGCGTCGTGTGTCACTTCCTCGTCACGGACAAATTCGGCCGGGCGAGGAAGTTGAATGTCGAGTTGCGCGTCGCCGGTGATCAGCCGAGCGTCGCGCGCGTTCAGTGCCCAGTTCCAAAACCAACTGAGCAACACCTGCAGGCGGTTGCGAAAGCCAATCAAAAACGCAATATGCACGCCGCCCCACAGCAACCAAGCCAGGAAGCCGCCAATCTTCCAACTTCCTAGTTGGGCAACCGCCTTGGCTTTGCCAATGACCGCCAGCGAGCCTTTGTCGTGATAGACGAACGCCGGCCGCTGCGAAGAAGCTGGCTTGGAAGCGACCTCGTCGGCGATGATCTGTCCAGCAAAGCGGCCCATCTGCAAACCGCCCTGCGCGACGCCGGGCACGGGCTTGCCTGTATCCGCCGACTTCGCTGCCGCCATATCACCGACGACGAATACTTCGGGGTGGCCTGGGATCGATAGATCGGGTCCGACAATCACACGCCCTGCGCGGTCGAGCGGTACACCCAGCGATGCTCCTAGCGGATTGGCGCGAACCCCCGCCGCCCAAAAGACATTCCGAACAGGAATGAATTCCTCGCCGACATAAAGGCCCTCAGGCGTGATCTTGGTCACTACCGAGTTCACACGCACCTCAACGCCCATGCGCTCCAGGTCGCGCTGTGCCCGCGCGCTGAGTTTCTCCGGAAATGGCGGCAGGATGCGTCCGGCGCCTTCAAACAAAATCACACGCGTCGTGCGCGTATCGATATGCTTGTAATCTCTCGGCAGCGTTTGCCCGGCAATTTCTTTGATGGCCCCCGCCAGTTCTACGCCGGTTGGCCCCGCGCCCACGATGCCAAAGGTCAGCGCCGCTTTGCGTGCCGGTTCACTGTCCTCGTACTCTGCGGTCTCGAACGCCAAGAGAATGCGGCGCCGCATTTCCGTTGCGTCTTCAATGCTCTTGAGCCCTGGTGCGAGCGGCGCCCACTCGTCATGGCCAAAGTACGAATGCGTCGCGCCCGCCGCCAGGATGAGATAGTCATAGGCGACGTGGCCGCCTGCCACCAATAAATGCCGGCGCGCGATATCAACACCCAGAATCTCAGCCAGCACCACCTGGCAATTCTTCTGTCCTCGTACGATCGAACGAATCGGCGCACTGATATCCGCAGGCGACAGCGAGGCGGTGGCCACCTGATACAAAAGCGGCTGAAACACGTGGTGATTGCGACGGTCCACCAGCGTAATGTCAACCGGCGCCCGCGCGAGTGCTTTGGCGGCGGCAATGCCTGCAAATCCGCCACCAACAATGATGACGCGTGGGCGAGACGGAGCCTGCATGGAACTTTTCCCCGCTGAATGGTAAGCGGACATCCCTCGCTGCACACGCTTTTACTGGATTGCCAGGTTCAAGAACTGGCGTGCAAGTTCTGGACCGGTGCCGGTGTCTTCGTGCTTGAAAAAGATATAAACGTCGTCCCACGCTTGCGCACGCAAACGCGTGATCCAGTCACGCAGTTGCTCTTCAGTATACGCTTCACGCCGCAATCGCACGTAGCCCCAGTGCGCCGTGCTAACGAGCTCCGGCGCAGGCAATTCCTCGGCATCGGCAATGCACAATGCGCCGCCATACTCGCGCAGGCAGGCATATACCTCTTCGTCATGCCAGGTTGCGTGCCGAAACTCCAGCGCATATTCGCCTTGGCCCTTTAACGGCTTTAGCAAGCTTTCCAGGCGCTGCAAGTCTTTCTTGAAATTGGGAGGCAACTGAAACAGCATGCGCCATTGCCGATCCTTAAGCTCTTCCGCCGCTTTCACGAATGCAGCTACATCCTCTTCGACCTCTTTGAGACGCTTGAAATGCGTGATTCGCTGCGGCGCCTTCAGCAGAAAGTGAAACGATGCCGGAACCTGCTCGGCCCAGGACGCCAGCACGTCAGGCTTGGGCAGCCTACGGAACGTGCTGTTGATCTCGACCGTATTGAACCGCTGCGCGTAATAGCTCAACATCTCGCGCGCCGGCAGCTTGGCGGGATAGAAGCCGCCTTTCCATTCTTTGTAGCTGTATCCGCTTGTGCCGACGAAGAATCGCGTGGCGGATCCTTCGGTCCGTGAAGTACGCGCGGTCTTGCGGGAAGCCTTCTTCGCTGCACGTGCCATCGAGCGCTCCGCCTCTTGTTAACTGAACGCACGTCACCTTAGACATGTGGTGCGCAATGCAAGTTGCAATCATCACTCGCCAAGTTACCATGGTCAGTACCCCTTGTGGCGAGCCTCTTCTGCAGGATAGCGAATGGCTGTTTCTTCGACACTGCTGCGACAGTGGCAATTGTTAACGCTCTTGTCGGCCCCGAATGGTCAGGTCACGGTGCGCCAACTCGTTGAACGTTCAGGCGTGTGCGATAAGACCGTCCGCCGCGATTTGGAACTGCTCAAAGAAGTCGGGTTTCCGCTGGTCGAAGTGGTCGGTCAGCGCGGGCGGAAGCATTGGCAACTGGCTAGCGACGCCGGAATTGCGCAACTGCGTTTCACGCTGGAAGAGGCGGCGGCATTATATCTCGGCCGGCAGTTTCTCGAACCCTTAGCCGGCACCTATTTCTTTGCAGGGGCGCAGAGCGCCTTCGAAAAGATTCGCGCGACCCTCGGCGAGACCGCGCTAAAGCACTTAGAAAAGCTGGCCGCCGCGTTCTATCACAAGTCGCACGGCTGGTCCGACTACTCGCAGCAAGGCGAGCTAATTGATGACTTGCAGCGCGCGATTGAAGATCGACGCTTAACCGTGGTGACCTATCAGTCGCTGCGTTCCACGGAGCCGGTCACCTACTACGACTTGCATCCGTACGGCCTGGCGTGGCACAAGCATGCGCTCTACCTGATCGCCTGGTCGCTGGATCATCAGGCGATTCGCACCTTCAAGGTCGACCGGATTAGCTCGGTGGAGACCGAGCATCTACAGTTCAAACGCCCCGCCGACTTTGATTTGCAGGACTTTCTCGCGCACTCATTCGGCATCATTCAAAGCGATGCTCCACCGCGGCGCGTCTGGGTACGTTTTGCTCCCGCCGTCGCCCGCATCCTGGAAGAAAAGAGCTTTCATCCCAGCCAGGAGTTGAAGGTCGAACCGACGGGCCACGTCCTGGCCAGTTATCAACTCTCCTCGCTGGAGGAGTTTCAATCCTTCATCCTCTCCTTCGGACCGCTCGCCGAAGTCCTGGAACCCGCCGACCTCCGCGACCGCCTGATCACTTCCCTACGCGATAGCCTCGCCAACTATACCCGCGCCCCTGTTGCCACCACCTCGCGGCCCCGCATCCGCAAAGCGCAGTAGCCACTCCCAAACGAAAAAAGGCTCATCGCAATCATTTGCGACAAGCCTTTCAAAGTGGAGCTGAAGGGAGTCGAACCCTCGACCTCTGCATTGCGAACGCAGCGCTCTCCCAACTGAGCTACAGCCCCATGTGCGAACTCCGAGCATTGTAAAAGGCCGGAGAAGCGTTGTCTAGATGATATGACCAGCGAACCAGGGCGAAGGTTCGCGACCTTTCGCCCTGGTGGTGATTCTGCCGGACATGGCGACGGTAAAGCCGCCGGCCGCGGTTAACCGAGCAGCTTTCGCAGCACGGTTTGCAGAATACCGCCGTTCTTGTAGTAGTCGAGTTCGACCGGCGTATCAATGCGCACCCGGGCGGGGAACGTCTTGACCGTGCCGTCTGGCGCGGTGGCGCGGACGGTAATGGTGGCGCGGGGTTGCAGCGAGGTTTCGAGGCCTTCGAAGTCGAACACCTCTTCGCCGGTCAGGCCCAGCGATTGGGCCGATTGCCCTGGCGTGAACTCAAGTGGCAAGACGCCCATGCCTACCAGGTTGCTGCGGTGAATGCGCTCGAAGCTTTGAGCGATCACGGCTCGCACGCCCAGCAGGTAGGTGCCCTTGGCGGCCCAGTCGCGGCTGCTGCCGGTGCCGTATTCCTGACCTGCCAGGATCACCAGCGGCACGCCTTCGGCCTTGTACTTCATGGCCGCGTCGTAGATCGAGAGCTTGTCGTTCGACGGCAAGTGGCGTGTGTAGCCACCTTCAACGCCGGGCACGAGTTGGTTGCGAATGCGAATGTTCGCGAACGTGCCGCGAATCATCACGCGATCGTTACCACGGCGCGAGCCATAGCTGTTGAAGTCAGCCGGGGCGACACCTTGCTCCATTAGATAGCGACCCGCCGGGCTGTCTTTGGCAATCGAGCCCGCAGGCGAGATGTGGTCGGTGGTGACCGAATCGCCCAGCACCGCCAGGCAGCGCGCCTGAGCCAGCGGTTGAATCGCGGCGATGTCGCGCGTCAGATCAACCAGGAACGGCGGCTCTTGGATATAAGTGCTGCTTTCGTCCCAGTCGAACAGGTCGCCTTCGGTAACCTTGATCGCGTTCCATTTCTCATTCGAGTTGAACGCCTGACCGTATTGATCGACGAACATCTGCGGCAGGATGCTGGTGCCCAGCAGGGCTTCGATCTCTTGCTTGGTTGGCCAAATGTCCTTGAGGAACACCGGCTGGCCTTGCGGATCGTGGCCCAGCGGTTCGCTCGTCAGGTCGATGTCGGTCGTGCCTGCCAAGGCATAGGCGACCACGAGCGGCGGGCTGGCCAG